>CAIYOZ010000362.1 GCA_903927945.1 uncultured Bacteroidales bacterium
CTTCGAACTCTATGATACTTTCGTTGTAGAACAGAAGTTCGGTTTCAACAAGATAACACCCAAGCTTTATGTCCTTGATAAGTTGAAAGGATTAGGAATGACCATTGTGCTGGGTGGTGGGATCATGTTTGTCGTGATTTGGATCTATACACTCACACCCACGTATTTCTGGTTGCTGGCCTGGGGGGTAGTGACTACCTTCAGCCTGTTTATGACCATGTTCTATTCCCAGATCATTGTTCCGTTGTTCAACAAACAAACTCCTCTGGAAGCCGGTGAATTGCGTACTGAGATTGAGAAGTTTGCCCAAAAGACTGGATTTAACCTGGATAATATTTTTGTGATCGATGGATCAAAACGTTCCACCAAGGCAAATGCGTATTTCAGTGGGCTAGGAAGTAAGAAACGAATTGTGTTGTATGATACGTTGATGGATAAAATGACAACTGAAGAAATTGTTGCAGTATTGGCCCACGAAGTAGGACATTACAAACACAAGCACACACTGATTAATTTCATGATCTCCATTCCGTATACATTGTTGCTTTTCTTTGCCTTTGGGTATATCCTTCAAAGTGATGCCTTTGCTCAGGCATTAGGGGGAAGTGTTGCTTCATTTCACCTAAACGCATTGGCATTTAGCATTCTGTATACTCCAATCTCACTTGTACTTGATACGTTCATGAATGTGCTGTCCCGCAAGTTCGAATATCAGGCTGATGCATTTGCCGCATCACATGGCTATGCACCACAACTTGAATCAGGATTAAAGAAACTATCGGCAACTTCCCTGAGTAACTTAATGCCTCATCCGTTATACGTCTTTTTTCATTATTCACACCCTTCGTTGTATCAACGGATAAACATGTTGAATCGTGAAAACGTTTAAAATAAAAAACTTTTCCAAAGTAAAAGAAACTTTGGAAAAGTAACCAATCAACTAATTAACCAATCAACCAATCACTATGCTTCTGGGAATCATGGGTGCCATGCCCGAAGAAATGGATAAAATAATTGCTGCCATCCACAACAAAGAGATTGTGGAAAGTGGAAGCCGTGTTTATTACCGGGGTGAATTGTATGGCCAGGAAGTAGTAGCAGTGTTTTCCCGTTGGGGTAAAGTGGCTGCTGCAACAACAGCCACCAACATGATACTGGACTTTAAAATAGACCGTATGGTATTCACCGGTGTGGCAGGTGCTATTTCACACGAACTGAATGTAGGTGATATTGTGATCGGACAACGGTTGTATCAGCATGACATGGATGCTCGCCCTTTAATGAAACGATTTGAAATACCCCTTACCGGTAAGACATCCTATGAAACGCCCCAGCAAAATGTGGATACCATGGCTCAGGCAGTCCATAACTTCCTGAAGAACAATAAAGAATTCCGTAAACAGCTTGCCGATCAAGGTATCATAAATCCTAAAATGCTCTCCGGTGATATTGCCAGTGGTGATTTGTTTATTTCAAGTACCGAAATGAAACATGCCCTGGCTAAAAACCTTCCTTCAGTGCTATGTGCCGAAATGGAAGGTGCTGCTGTAGCTCAGGTCTGTGATGATTATGGTGTTCCGTTGACTGTTGTACGTGTTATTTCGGATACTGCCGATGAGGAAGCCCATATTTCAGCTATTGGCTTTGTAAATCAGCATGCCGGTGATTATTCCCTCTCTATTCTGAATGAGTACATCCAATTAATCAGGTAAATCCACTGAAAAGTAAGCCTTATATAAAACCGGTACTGCTATATAGTATAGGGATTATTGAAAATTTATAATGCCGGGTTCATTTCATTGAATCCGGCATTATCATATTAATTCCAGCAATTTATTTGTTTTTTAAAACATCTTTCTCAACAGCCCATTTCCTTTGCCACGCTGGATATTTGTTCATTACCTTCTGTGGATCATAAGTATACCATCCATAGCCGTCCCTTCTTTCACGTGCCACCTCAGCCAGTGAATAAACCACCTTGCTGTCGCGGTTGCAAAACATTGGACGATGTGTTTTAAGTTCATAATACCTAGTCCATATGGAAGGAGCAGTCGAATCAATTACCAGCACCCGATCGTGTTCTGATACCTTATACTGGGTAACCACTCTTGGTGCCGGAATGGTCTTTATGCGCGTATTATGAATGATGGATTCATCAAACCAGACTACTGCATTTTGTACTGCATTAATTATTTGCTGATTCGGATGATCAATGCTCATCAGAAACAATACAAGTGATGCGCTTTCTTTATTACAGATACAAGGTGGTTCGAACTTACGGGCCCAGGCTGGCTGCATGGTCTTTTCATCGTACTGTTGACACCACGCAGTGAGCTTTCCATTATCCACTATCTGGGTTTTAATAATGCAATCAAGCCCTTTATTATAGGTTGCCAGGAGTTTTCCTCGTAGCTTTGTGTCTACAAACGTGTAAAGTTCATTCCCATCAAGGATGTCTTTCAACAATAGCATCACGCCCAACATGGCATCGTCGTTATAGGTTATATGACTGCTGTAATTATTCTTTTCAATGGGATAATATTGAGGCCAACCGCCATTTCCATATTGTGATTTTATTATGAATTCCAGTCCTTTGATGCAACCGGCTTTATATTTATCAGCTTTGGTAGCATGATAGGCAATGGCTAATGCTGCAATCTGAGTATAAGTGTTCCCATTATCAAATGTTGTATTGATTTCACTCTTGGCATCTTTTATAATTTTTACCTGTTCCGGTGAAAGGATAGCAAAGAAGTCGTAGTTTTTTGGCCAACCTCCATTGTTCTTTTGAAATAGCAGCATATTGTCAGCAATGTTGGCTATTTCAGTTGGTTTATACCGTGGACGGTCGGGCAGGGGATTGATCAGGTTATGTTTATCGGCTATACTGTACCAGTGACCACCATTATCATTAAACGGAGCATAGTCAATGGTTGTGTACTGTTTTGAACCGGTTGTTTCCTGGGCAAAGCAACTGCATGAAAGTAGTATGAATGCACTGACACATAATGTCCTTAGTGTGGCTTGATACCAAAATGTTTGAAATCTCATGATAAATAAATTGATTGATTTTTGTAATGGCGCAAAATTAATGCTATATATTGATTCCAATGTGTAATATATGACCTTTATCAGTGTAAATTATGACTAACTGAATATTATCGTTTTATAAAATCTACATACAATTCTTCGACCTTAGTTCTGGCCCAGGGAGTCTTACGTAAAAACTTTAAACTGGAGTTAATGCTTGGGTTTTCATAAAAGCAGTTGATACGAATGCGGTTAGAAAGCTCCTCCCAACCATAGTATTCGTGTAATTGTACCAATATCTCTTTGAGAGTAATCCCGTGTAACGGATCAGCGGAAGGTTGAGGCATAGATAGTTGATTGGCTTGCTAGTTAATTGGTTGATTGGTTAATTGGTTAATTGGTTGATTGGTTGGTTGATCACTATTTTTTAATCTACTTATTAAATTACTTAATTAACTCAATCAACTTAATTAACTAATTAACTAATTAATTAACTAATTAACCAATTAACCAATCAACTTAATTAACTTAATTAACCAATTAACCAATTAACCAATTAACCAATTAACCAATTAATAAGTAAGACGATTGAATAATGATTTTGTTTAATTTGAGAACACTCTTTAACAACAATCCTGACATTAAATGATTTACACGTTAAAAATCAGCAATATAAACTATGAACTATAAACTATAAACTAATACGAAATTTCCACCTTGCATTTAAACGTTTTCTCATCGTCCAGATGATGAAGGATATAATGTGCCAGGTCAGCACGGGTAATGTACGATAGGTGCGGTAGAAATTCATTGATGCTGGTGCGGTATTCCCCTTTCTTTTCTCCGGCAATGAGCCTGGGTGGTCGAATCACTGTCCAGTTAAAGGTGGAATTGTAAAGGATCTTTTCCATCAGGCGCATATCGGCATAGCCATGCTTAAACAACCGCTGCAGAATGTATTTTATGACTAGTTTCATCATCATGGTTGCATCGGGGGGTATTTCCAGTGCTCCGGCTGATAGGCAAATAATCCTTCTGACACCGGTATTTTTCATGGCTTGCATGATATTGGTCACCCCCTCAGAATAAACAGTAGTGGGTTTTCTATCCCGGGTTCCTAAACAGGATACGACAGCATCTTTTCCATTCATGGCCTCACTGAAGGTAGCGGGCTTTAAAACATCACCCTGTATAACCACCAGATGGGGGTGTTCCAACATATATTCCTTTTTATTTCGTACAACGACTGTTACCTCAAATCCATCAATCAATGCCTGATGCACCACTTGTTGCCCGGTTCCCCCGGTGGCTCCGAATACAATTATTTCTTTCATCTGTGGATATGTTTTTTTCAATTATGAATCTTAACTATAACACGCTATGCAGCCACTTGTTTGTTAAGTTTATAAAACAACCACAAAATATTTTTAATAGCCACCTCATCATTTAGTTATTATGTTATATTGTTAAAATAGAGTAGGAAAGAGGCTCTTTTTATCCATGATTCAAGTAAAGACCTGTATTTCATATGCGGATCAATAGGTTATCGAAGATTTTGATACAATACCTGAA
>CAIYOZ010000363.1 GCA_903927945.1 uncultured Bacteroidales bacterium
AAAAAACGTGTCACATGTTTATGACCTAACGAGGTCTTAAACTCCGGCAACTCATCCAAAAACGTTTGATGTCGGTAATCGGTATATGCCGGATTCCCAGCTCTGAAGCGTGCTTCAAGCTCTGGGTCTTCCATTTTTAATACCTCTTTGAGCGACAAAGGATCATTCCCAAAGTACCGAACATAATTATTGACCGTCTCTTTGTTTATATCCAAATCCTTGGCTATTTGACGGTTCGACACTCCGTTCTCGCTTAATTGGAGAACTTGTTTTATTCTACTCATACTTGCTGGTTTTCCTGCCATTTTGCCTTTGCTTTGCTGGGTGATTTTAAAGCTGCAAAGGTACGATGGAACGTTTGAGTGAACGGATATGCTCCGGAAAATGAAAAGGGTCAATCCGTGAACGGGTATGCTCCGGAAAGTGCTGAAAACAAAACTACTAATTTCCAAAAGTGAACGGACATGCTCCGGAAAAAGGATCTTTTTTGGCCACCGAAAATAGGGTGAACGGATATGCTCCGGAAAAAGGTACCCTTGAACGGGTATGCTCCGGAATTTGGAATGTTTTGTTTCAGTTTGTTGTCTTTTCATCCTGTTTGATACCTGTTTTTAGGGCAAACGGACATGAAAAACGTGGGTTTGAATGATCAACTTTCAGTTTGAAACTGAAAAGTTTCTATTCTAAAGTGGGTGGGTATGCTCCGGAATATGTAACCTATCAGGAGCTATCAGGAGCTATCAGGAGCCATCAAAGTGCAGATATACTGAAAGATAGCAAAGTTTTAGGTATTGTTTTGCATGAAAACACGCTCTATCTTTGCAATGTCAACAGTAGAAAAAGACGTCGTTCGCCTGAAGACAGAAATAATTTTTTATAAAAACAATTTTTAAAAATTAAAAAAATGTCTAAAGTACAAAATCCATTTTTTGGACACATGAGCGGATCGATGGCTAAAATTGCTACTTACAAATTTCACGGGCAAGATATCATTCGATCCAAAGCATTCGAACCTAAGGATGCAAATACCGTTTCCCAACAAGCCCAACGGGCAAGTTTTAAACTTATTGCAAAAGCCTATCAGTCATTCGGTGGCATTACGGACGAATCCTTTACAGATCGTCGTGAAACAGAGTCTGCCTACAATGCTTTTATGGCAGCCAATTTGCCCTTTGCCATTGATAAGAGTGGCGGTATCCCGGTGATTGATTACAGCAAGCTGATTGTTTCGAAAGGAACATTGACTGATGTAGTGGTGACAGGAGGTTCAGCCGGTGCAACGGGTATTTCGGTAGGTTATAAAACATTCTCGCACATACCGAAGGTTTCGGCAAGCGACCAGGTAGTGGCATTTGCCCGAATGAAGACCGGAGAGCTGGTAGTTGCCCGTCAGGTGCGTGGGAGTGAACAGTTAGCAACGATTCTAATTTCATATCCCGGCGTTGTTGCCTCCGATGTGGTATGTTGTTATCTGTTTGTCCTGAATGCTGATGGAAACAATGCATCGCTTTCGAGCTATGTAGAGGTGGTGTAAGAGAAAACCCCGAAGAACCCCCAAGCCCCCTAAAGGGGGTGTGAAGAAAGAAAGTGAGAGTCTGACTTGAAATCAGGCTATCACTAACACAAAATTAGCCACGAATGATTGAAAGATTGTTCGTGGTTTTTTTATGAAGAACCCCAAGCCCCTAAAGGGGATGTAAAGAAAGACAGAGAGAGCCTGGCAATCAAGTCAGGTCCTCATTATTTAAAATCAGCAAGCTATGAATGATTGAAAGATTGTATAAGTCATTTTTCATGATAATTCTGTATCTTTGTAGTTCATTTTGAAAATATGAGAAAAGTATTGATCTCCTCCGCTCCCGCACGATTGTATCGTGTGGGAGAATAAGTAAAGAAGAATAAGACAGAAATAGTTGAGTCAATAACGCGTTCTCACAACGAAATAAAAATCAGAAATAAAACCATTGAGTACGAAACCGATGGATTATTAACCCTTATTTTAGGATCATAACGAAATATGGAAACGAATAGCCAATTAATCATCTATCAAAGAGAAGACGGCACACCCGATATTAATGTGACCTTTGCGAATGAAACCGTTTGGTTGAATCAGTATCAACTGGAAGAACTCTTTCAAACCGACAGGACTTCCATAGTCAAACACATACAAAATATCTACGAAAGCTATGAATTGAAGGAAGATGCAACTTGTGCAAAAATTGCACAAGTTCAAAAAGAAGGTACCCGTGAGGTAACCCGACAAGTAAAATACTATAATTTAGATATGATTATTTCGGTGGGATACAGAGTACAATCTCAGATTGCCACCCAATTCAGGATATGGGCTACCCAACGTTTGCGGGAATATATTGTAAAAGGTTTTGTACTTAATGATGAACGTTTTGAATCGGGAACCTCCATGAATTACTTTCGCGAACTGTTGGATCGCATTCGGGAAATAAGACTTTCGGAAAAAGTGTTTTATCAGCAAATCAAGGATATTTACAGCACCAGTATCGACTACAACCCTTCGAACGAAATGACGCAACTTTTTTTCAAAGAAGTACAGAACAAACTCCTCTGGGCGGTAAGCAAAAAAACCGCTGCCGAATTGGTTTATTACCGGGCAAATGCCACCTTGCCGCAAATGGGCATAGCCAGCACCAAACAACCTGGCAAAGTAAAAAAAAGCGGACATTGAAATTGCCAAAAACTACTTAGATCAAAACGAAATACAAGCCCTCAAACTTATTGTAGAACAATTCCTGGCTTTTGCCGAATCGCAGGCCCTGGCACACAAACCAATGTATATGAAAGATTGGATTGATAGACTTTCCATGGTGCTGACAATGAACGAAAAGGAGATACTGACACATGCCGGACGTATTAGTCATCAACTGGCCATGAAAAAAGCAGACGAAGAATTCGAGAAATACCAAGAACTGCAAAGAAACGACGAGAAATTGGCAAGTATCAAAGAACTTGACCAGGATATCAAACGGGTGAAATCACTTGCGAACAAAGCTAAATCAACTGGCAAAAAATCAAAGAAATCAGAATGAACCCCCGCTTTCGCACGATTGTATTGAGCGGAGGATAAGTAAAGAAGAATAAAACAGAAATCGAAGAGTCAAGAATAGCTGTTTACTTTGGCACAGGATACAGAGGAAAATGTGTGAACCGTTGATTCAATGTGATTCATGTTATTAAGATGATTAATGATTACTAATTCAATTGATTCCTACCGCTCCCTGACGATTGTTTCGTGTGGGAGAAAAAGTAAAGAAGAATAAAACAGAAAATCGTTGAGTCAATAATAGCTGTTAATCTTACCACAGGATAAAATCGTGCGGTAGCATTGGGCTAATTTTTAAAAACAAGGAATACCCTTGGCGCACTTCTGTATAATGAGATAAAAAAAGCATCAAACGATTGTTATTAAAAGCAAGCCCGACAGCTTGCTTTTTGGTAGGATAAAGTTTAAAAATCTTTTTTGGATTAAGGAATAATATCTTGTCGATTGTTCTATATTTGCAGAAAACAAATCGGTGATGACAAAAAAAATGCAACCTGCTCAGTCTCTTACTTTTTATGGAGTGGAGGGTGAATCGGCTTTCCCAAAAAAGTTTATAGGGGATGTGAAAGCCGGTTTTCCATCGCCGGCCGGTGATTTCATGAACGAGATTATCGACCTGAATAAATACGTCACGTTGCATCCTGCTGCCACCTATTATGCCCGGGCGAACGGTGTGTCGATGGAAGAAGATATTCATGATGGTGATTTGTTGGTCATTGATAAAAGCATTACGCCTGCCGATGGTAAAATTGCCATTTGTTATATTGATGGTGAGTTTACCGTGAAGCGGATCAGGATAGATACGGAAGGCTTATGGTTGATGCCCACCAACGAACAGTTTAAACCGATACTTGTAACAGAAACGAACGACTTGCGCATTTGGGGAGTGGTGACCTACGTCATAAAGAAAGTTATTTGAATAAGAAGTGAGGAATGAGGAGTGAGGAATGAGAAAGTAGGTAGTAGGTAGTTGGTAGTTGGTAGTTGGTAGTTGGTAGTTGGTAGTTGGTAGTTGGTAGTCGGTAGTCGGTAGTCGGTAGTTGGTAGTTGGTAGTCGGTAGTAAGAAAAGATAGAATAAATAGTATGTTTGCTTTAGTAGATTGTAACAACTTTTATGCTTCGTGCGAACGGGCTTTTAATCCTTCATTGAACAATCATCCTGTGGTGGTACTGTCCAATAATGATGGCTGCGTTATTGCGCGAAGTAATGAAGCAAAAGAATTAGGCATCCCGATGGGTGCTCCGGCTTTTGAATACAGATACCTTTTCGAACGGCATCATGTAGCAGTCTTTTCAGCCAACTTTTCACTCTATGGTGACATGAGTCACCGGGTTATGACCATCCTTTCGGACTATTCCCCGAATCAGGAAATATACAGCATTGATGAATGCTTCCTGGATTTGTCGAACATGTTGGTGGACTTGCAGGAACATGGACTTGCCATGCGTAAACAGGTGTTGCAATGGACAGGGATACCGGTTTCGGTGGGCATAGCACCTACCAAAGCTCTGGCAAAAGCAGCCAATAGGATAGCCAAGAAATTCACCGTCCGAACGGGTGGTACGTATGTGATTGATACCGATGAGAAAAGGATTAAGGCCCTCAAATGGCTTGCTGTGGAGGATGTATGGGGCATTGGAAGACGAAATGCCAGGAAACTGAACTCGATAGGCGTTAAGACGGCATATGATTTCTGCCGGTTAAGCAGGACGTGGGTACTGAATAATATGACCGTTGTGGGCACCCGGCTTCAGGATGACCTGAACGGTATACCTACACTGGATATGGAGCCTGTGGAACTCAAACAAAGCATTGCCACCACCCGTACCTTTGAAAATGATTACAGGACGTATGACGAGGTAAAAGAACGGGTTTGTACGTTTGCTGTCACCTGTGCAGAGAAACTCCGGCAGCAGCATTCACTTTGTAATGCGTTGGAAGTATTTATTCAATCGAACCGGTTTAAGGAGGAGGACGAGCAATACTCAAACAGCATCACCGTAAAGTTTCCATTCCCTACTTCCTCCACCCTTGAGATCGTAGATTTTGCACTTCAGGGGTTACAATCTATTTTCAAAAAAGGAATTGGGTATAAACGTGCCGGGGTAGTGCTCATGAGATTTGTGCCCGATAATGAATACCAACAGTCGTTATTCTTCAAGAGCAACCCCAAACATGCACTCTTAATGAATGCCATCGATCAATTAAACAGTAAATACGGCACGACGGTTCGACTTGCTGCCCAGGACAAAAAGACGCACAAAATGAAGCAGGAAAGGTTATCGCCCAAGTATACCACTAATTTGAATGGAATAATAAATGTTTCACTTTAAAAAAGTAACGATATGTGTTTCACAGTAGCTATTGTACGCCAAGGTAAAAAGATGAGCGCAAAGGAGTATTATGCTCATTTACCGATTGTGAAGGAGCTGGATATCGCCGTTCCTGAATTGCCCGATTATTATTTGGTAAGTGGGTTTGCACATCCGGAGTTAGCCATTGTAAAAAAGATGGAGTATTTCTGTACGAATGGGGACTGATACCCCGGTGGGTAAAAGATATTACTGCCGCGAATGAAATACGAACTATAACCCTGAATGCAGTAGGAGAAACTGCATTTGAGAAACCATCCTTTAAAAATAATATAACTTCACAACGTTGTTTGCTTCCGGTGAGCGGTTTCTATGAATGGCGGGAGGTAAAGGGTGTAAAATATCCTTATTACATTCAGTTGGCTGAGAAGGATTATTTTTCGTTGGGTTCGATGTACGACACCTGGATGAATAGAGAAACGGGAGAAATACGAAATACATTCAGCATCATCACGACACCTGCCAATCCATTGATGGAAAAAATACATAACCTGAAGAAGCGTATGCCATTGATACTATCCCAGCAAGATGAAATGAATTGGTTGGACCCGGGTTTGAAGCCTGAACATATCAAAGAACTGATAAAGCCCTTTCCCGATAGCCAAATGACAGCCTATACCATATCACGAGCAGCCAGCAATGCACGCAATAACCGCGATGTACCTGAGATTCTGGAGAAAGTGGAATATGCCGAATTGTTGGAAGCAGATAATACCCTGTTTTAGCTATAGTTTGGAAAGAAATAATTTTTAGTGAGGACTTCAACGAAATGTAGCCCTCACTTTTTGTATACCAACCTGCCAAAACAAGCGATTCTTTCATAGATTTCTCACCCGAATGACACTGTTCAAAGTTAAAGGTTATTAATGATATAGTTAATCTTTATAGTATTTTCAAAGGGCTGACCTATCAGGAACTATCAGGGGCTATCAGGAGCTACAAAATGCACACATACTGAAAGTTAGCTACTTTTAAGGGTTTGTTTTGCATGAAAACCCGCCGTATATTTGCATCGTCAACAGTAGAAAAAGTCGACGTTCGCCTGAAGACAGAAGTAATTATTTATACACACAATTTTAAAAATTAAAAACATGTCTAAAGTGCAAAGTCCCTTTTTTGGGCACATGAGCGGATCGATGGCTAAAATTGCCACTTACAAATTTCACGGGGAAGATATCATTCGATCCAAAGCATTCGAACCTAAGGATGCAAATACCGTTTCCCAACAAGCCCAACGGGCCAGTTTTAAACTTATTGCCAAAGCGTATCAGTCATTCGGTGGCATTACGGACTCATCCTTTACGGACCGTCCGGAAACAGAGTCTGCCTACAATGCTTTTATGGCAGCCAATTTGCCCACAGCCATTGATAAGAGTGGCGGTATCCCGGTGATTGATTACAGCAAGCTGATAGTTTCGAGAGGAACATTGGTTGATGTAGTGGTGACAGGTGGTACAGCCGGTGCAACGGGTATTTCGGTAGGTTATAAAACCTTCTCGCAGATACCAAAGGTTTCGGCAAACGACCAGGTAGTGGCATTTGCCCGAATGAAGACCGGAGAGCTGGTTGTTGCCCGTCAGGTACGTGGTGATCAACTGTTATCAACGATTCTTATTTCATATCCTGGCGTAGTGGCCTCTGATGTGGTCTGTTGTTATTTGTTTGTCTTGAATGCTGATGGGAGCAATGCCTCGCTTTCGAGCTATGTAGAGGTAGTGTAAAAGAAGCAACCCAAGAACCCCCAAGCCCCCTAAAGGGGGTGTGAAGAAAGAAGAGTCCCGAATGATTGAAAGATTGTTCGGGGCTTTCTATGAAGAACCCGAAGCCCCTAAACAGACTGTGTAAAAATGGAATCTTGTGAAGTTGTTACTTACGAATTGGTAGTTGATACATTTTTGAATAAGGTAATAAGGTTAGGGTTAGCGGTTCATTGGTTTTCTACTAAGGTTTAATATCTTAAAAATAAGGTTTTTGAAGAATAAAACCTTATTTTTGCTTGTCAACCTTAGTAGAATAAGAAGCAAAAGTATCTTAACCTTATTACCTTATTTCAATTTCATGTTTCAATTTGAAAGTATAATCATTTTCAATTATAGTTTTAGCACCCCCTATAGCGGATGTAAAGAAAGAAAGTGAGAGCCTGGCAATCAAGTCAGGCTCTCATTATTTAAAATCAGAAAGCTATGAATGATTGAAAGACTGTTTTAAGTCATTTTTCATGATAATTCAGTATCTTTGTAGCTCATTTTTAAAAAATATGAGAAAAATATTGATCTCCCTGCTTACAGTCATTCAGCTCACAGCCTGTCATCATATTCCCGGAAGTACTCAAAAAGAAGTTAAAACAGTGAAAATACCCGACTTTTCTTCTGATTCTGCTTATCAATATACTCAGAGACAAGTCGATTTTGGAGCCCGGGTACCTAATACGAAGGCGCATGAGTTGTGCGCTGCTTATTTGTCGGCTGAATTAAAAAAGTTTGGGGCAGTAGTGGTCGAGCAAAAAGCTGATTTGACTGCTTTTGATGGAACGATTCTTCATTCCACAAATATAATCGGATCTTTTAATGTGGCTCTGACATCCCGTGTCGTTCTGTTCTCCCATTGGGATTCAAGGCCATGGGCGGATCATGACCCTGACCCGAGTAAACGGACACAACCGGTGATGGCTGCCAATGACGGAGCCAGCGGTGTTGCAGTCTTGCTTGAAATGGCACGATTAATCGGTAAAAACCAACCCCTGGTAGGTGTAGATATCATTTTCCTGGATTCGGAAGATTATGGTGCCCCTGAGAGTTATAAAGGTCAGGATGCAGAAGCATCATGGTGCCTGGGAACCCAGTATTGGGCAAAAAATCCACACGTACAAGGATATACGGCACGTTTCGGAATTTTACTGGACATGGTGGGAGGGAAGCAGGCTACCTTTTATAAGGAACAAGCATCGGAGTATTATGCTGCCAGTGTCGTGAACAACGTGTGGTCGCAGGCTAAAAGCCTTGGGTTCGGACAGTATTTCGTCGATCAAAAAGGAGGAGCAATTACAGATGATCATATTTTTGTCAACCAACTGATAGGAATCCCTACTATAGATATCATCCAGTATGATCCTAACTCGGGTACCGGGTTTGCAAAATATTGGCATACAACGAACGATACCATGGATAATGTGGACAAGAATACTTTGAAAGCAATAGGGACTACGTTGATGCATGTGGTATACAATGAGAAATAGTCGGTAGTTGGTAGTTGGTAGTAGGTAGTAATAAGTTGGTAGTTAGGTAAATAGTAAATAGTAAATAGTAAATAGTAAAATAGTAAAATAGTAAATGGAATGACATTGCGTTTTAAGAGGATTGCAGTTAAGATAGGAAGTAATGTGTTGACCCGTGCAGATGGGACGTTGGACATTACGCGGATGTCAGCCTTGGTGGATCAGATATCACATCTGCACAAAAAAGGGGTTGAAATTGTTATGGTTTCTTCCGGGGCTGTAGCATCGGGCAGAAGTGTAATGGGCATCAGCAAGAAACTGGATATCGTAGAACAGAGACAACTTTTTTCCTCTGTAGGGCAAGCTAAACTAATCAATCATTATTACGAATTATTCCGTGAACATGGCATTGTAGTGGGGCAGGTGTTGACTACTAAAGAAAATTTCAGTAGTCGAAGGCTTTATCTGAATCAACGGAATTGCATGCGGGTGATGCTTGAAAATAACGTCATACCGATTGTAAATGAAAACGATGCTGTCTCTGTTTCAGAATTAATGTTTACCGATAATGATGAACTCTCGGGATTGATAGCTTCCATGATGGATATGCAGGCCTTAATCATCCTGAGTAATATCGATGGTATCTACAACGGTTCACCAACAGACCCGGAGTCGAAAGTGATCATGGAAATAGAGAAGGGACAGGATGTGTCCGACTTCATACAGAGTACAAAATCAACTTTCGGGCGGGGGGGAATGTTGACTAAAACAACCATTGCCCGTAAAATTGCCGACCAGGGCATTGATGTGATCATTGCCAACGGGAAACGGGAGAATATGCTGCTTCAGTTACTCGATAAAAAAGTGGGAGTGGTTTCCACTCATTTTATTGCTTCTGCAGGAGAAGTGTCCAGTGTCAAGAAATGGATCGCCCACAGTGAAGGGTTTGCCAAAGGAGAAATACATGTCAATGAAAATGCCGCAAAGGCATTAACGGGAGATAAGGCTGTGAGCCTGCTACCCATAGGTGCCATAAAAATTGTAGGTGACTTTGAAAAGGATGATATCGTAAAAATCATGGACGATGCCGGCCATTCGCTGGGTATTGGAAAAGTACAATACGATAGCGAAAAAGCACGCGAGATGCTGGGAAAAAAGAACCAGAAACCCTTGGTACATTGCGACTATTTGTATCTGGAGTAGGTATTCAGTTGATTGGTGATTGGTTAATTGGTTGATGGCAGAAAATGGCTGAAGGAACAAAATATGGCTTGTTAGAATCTGATATTAACCAGATTGTTATGGTAATGCAACAGAATCTGAAGATTACGAAAGTTGTACTTTTTGGATCAAGAGCAAAAGGTACCTGGCATGCATGGTCAGATGTTGATTTAGCCTTGTTTGGAGATGATTTAGTGCTGAATGATATTCTGGAATTGACTATTGAAATTGAAACACTTAATTTGCCTTATAAATCTGATTTGGCTATTTTTAAAAGAATAAAAGAGACTGCTTTAATTGAACATATCAATCGGGTAGGAGTTAAACTATTTGAGCGAAAAACTATCAGGCGATTAAGTTAATTAGTTGATAAGTTAATTGGTTTATTAAGTTTAATCAGTTTTACTATTGCTTAGCATGATTAACTAAAACTGAATAAACGAATTCACAAAATAGTTTAGAGAAAAATGAAATAACTTTTCATGCCAATTATATATTCGAGTTAATTAACTCTAACAACAATTTATTTACATCAATAAATCGGCTACTTTTGCGTTAAAAAAGGAATGTATTTAAAATTCCTTCTGTAATTAATCCCAAGGGTTGCTGAAATATTCACAAAAAACCAATTAAAAAATGAACTTACTTACTGTATTGCTTCAGGTAGCTGCTGCTGTTCCCACTGATTCAACTTCCACGAGTGTTGTTGCTGTGGCTTCGAATCAAAGTTATTTTCAGTTATTAATGAAAGGGGGATGGATACTTCTTCCTTTGTTTATATTATTTTTCCTGTCCATTTATATGTTCATTGAACGTTGGGTAACGATATCATCACTTGGTAAAAACGATACAGTCTGGTTTGCCAGGATTAGTGAACTGGTAGCGGACAAGAAAATAGACAAAGCCATTAAATTTTGCAAAGAGCAGCCATCTTCCTATTCAAAAGTGCTGGCAGCGGGACTGGAAGCTACCGAAGGGGAAGATATCGAAATTCAGGATGCCTTGCAAAGCGAAGCACGCCAGCAAATATCAGTGTTGGAAAAAGGAATGAATTACCTGGGTATTACGGCATCCATTGCACCCATGTTAGGATTCCTGGGAACTATCTTTGGAGTAATCAAGATATTTTATAACATTTCGGTGACAAACGATTTAAATATAGCCAACATCTCGGATGGTTTGTATCAGAAAATGATTTGTTCGGGTGCCGGTTTGTTTGTAGGGATTATTGCCTATTCTGGATATTATATCTTAAATGGCAGGATCGATAAAATAGTAGTCCGTATCGATAAATATTCTAACGATTTATTGAAAGACCTAAGGAATTACCGAAGGATTAAGATATAAGAGGCAAGAGGCAAGAGGTAAGGAGTTAGGAATGAGAGATGAGGAATGAGTAAAAAAGGATACAAAACAATTCAAGACATTCAAAAAAATGAAAATAGAACGTAAAAAATTGAGAACAGCAGAGGTTTATACCGCCTCGTTGAACGACATCATGTTTTTCTTGTTGTTGTTTTTCTTAATTATATCAACCCTGGTGACACCGGCAACCATCCGGGTATTATTACCACAAGCCAAGACCTCGGAGAAAGTGGTGGTAAAAAAACAAATTAATCTGACTATCACCTCTGATCATCGGTATTATGTGAATCAAAAAGAAGTTACATTTGAAAACGTAGCACCTCAACTGTCGAATCTATTAGCCGCGAAAAAACCGGCGGAAGAAGTCATAGTCTTGCTGCATGCAGATAAAACGCTGAATCTCCAGGATGTGGTCAGTGTGATCGATATTGGCAATAAACTGAAGGTGAAGATGGTTTTGTTCACACAGAAACAAAAAAGCTAATTGATTTTAACGTGTAATTTTCCTCCTGATTCAGAATACTAATTTTTATACTATTTATGAATGCCACCGCTTTAAAATCAACCTGGAAGCAAGATGCTCAAAAGGCTTCAAGATCGCTCAACCTGATACATGATGAAACCATTCAGAAGGTTTTGGAAGCGTTGGCTATAGAATCCGTGGAACAAACGGAATTTATTTTGACAGAAAATGCCCGGGACTTGGCGGCAATGGATAAATCGAACCCCATGTACGACCGGTTGTTGCTATCAAAAGAGCGTATCAGGGGAATAGCAGCTGACATTCATAATGTTGCATTGATGCCATCACCGCTAGGCAAGATATTGATGGAAACTGTTAGGCCTAATGGTATGAAAATTACTAAAGTGACGGTTCCATTCGGAGTAGTAGGTATTATCTATGAAGCACGTCCAAATGTAAGTTTAGATGTATTTTCACTTTGCCTGAAATCAGGAAACGCCTGTATATTGAAGGGTGGTACTGATGCCCAATATTCCAATCAGGCTATCGTGCAAATTATACAATCGGTACTCCTGAAATTCGGGTTGGATGAAAATATCATTACCTTGTTGCCTCCGGGTCGTGAGTCAACAGCAGAGTTACTCACCGCCGTGGGATATGTGGATGTGATTATTCCCAGGGGTGGGAAAGCATTGATTGATTTTGTACGCGACAATTCAAAAATCCCTGTGATAGAGACAGGTGCCGGAATATGTCATACTTATTTTGACGAATTTGGAGATCCGAATAAAGGAAAAGAAATAATATTCAACGCTAAGACCAGGCGGGTAAGTGTTTGTAATTCTCTGGACTGTTTAGTGATCCATGAAAAACAACTGGCAAATTTACCCTTGCTTTGTCAGAAACTGGCAGAAAAAGATGTAATTATTTACGCTGATGTAAAAGCATATACTTTTCTGAATGGAAAGTACCCGAAAAACCTGTTGCAGAAAGCTACTGCCGAAAGTTATGGAATTGAATTCCTGGATTATAAAATGGCCATAAAAACGGTAGAAACGATTGAAGAGGCTATTGATCATATTTCGATTTACAGTTCCAAACACAGTGAGTGTATCATCAGCGAAAATGAAATAAACGTCAATCTGTTTGATAAAACGGTGGATGCAGCCTGTGTTTATACCAATGTATCCACTGCCTTTACCGATGGTGCTCAATTCGGGTTAGGTGCAGAGATAGGTATCAGTACGCAGAAACTACATGCCAGGGGGCCAATGGCCTTAGCAGAGTTATGTACCTATAAATGGATCATTAAAGGGGATGGATGCATAAGGAATTGAAAAAAAAGAAGATAATTCACTATATTTCAAATATTTTTACACTATTTGTTGTCAATTCAAAAATAATTGATTTCCTTTGTAAACAATAAGAAAGTATATTTTTTTCGTAGTGTTTTATAAGTCGTTCCTTTCAAGGACTGATTCTGTTTTAACCTCGTTTGTTTATGCTGTTCTTGAATCACAAATTATTCAATTTTTATTTTATTTTATGAACATTTACGTAGGTAACTTAAGTTACAAAGTTCGCGAAAATGACCTTCAAGGGGTTATTGAAGAGTATGGTCAAGTAGAATCTTGCAAAATCATTAAAGATCGTGAAACCGGTAAATCTAAAGGATTTGCATTTGTAGAAATGGCTGATGATGCAGCAGCTGCAAAAGTAATCGAAGAATTAAACGGAGCAGAATTTGACGGTCGCTCAATGGTTGTTAAAGAAGCTAGACCAAGAAACTAAGATCTTTTTCAAATCACACAAGAGGACTTCTGTTATTGAAAAATAGCAGGAGTTTTTTTGTAATAACCAACTCACATATGAACAAATTTAAAGGAGTACTCCAACACAGCGGTATATTTTCTAAACTTGTTGTATTGTTTGCGATTATATGTTTTTTTATCCTGCTATTAGCTCCCTTATCTTCCCTTATAAACGTAGCTTCCACAGAAAGTAACACATTAAAGTTATATCAACTTCTTCTTTCCATTGGCATGTTTGTGCTGCCTCCTTTTATTTTGGCCTATCTATGCAGTAAAAAACCTGCAGAATATCTTTATCTGAATAAAAAGGCCAACCCGAAGGACATTGTTTTTATCGTTTTATTAATGCTTTTAATCATTCCATTTATAAATTTATTGGGCGATTTAAATCATCAACTGGTTTTGCCAAAGGCGCTGGCCGGTTTGGAGAAATGGATAAAGATAAATGAAGATGCGGCAAGTAAGCTGGAAGATCAAATGCTCCAGGTGCATGGAGTCTATGCTTTATTTTTCAATGTATTTGTGATAGCCATTTTACCTGCTCTTGGTGAAGAACTGTTTTTTAGAGGCACTATTATTCGTGTTTTTCAGGACTGGAAAGGGTTTAAAACAGCTATCTGGGTTACTGCCTTTATTTTTAGTGCCATTCATTTACAATTCTACGGTTTTGTGCCCCGACTATTGATGGGAGCATTTTTTGGATATTTATTACTTTGGAGTGAGAATTTGTGGTTACCTATTACCGCTCATTTTATCAATAATCTGGTGGCTGTTGTTTTCTATTATCTCAAATTCAACGGTTATAAAATTCCTGACATTGACGCCGTTGGTACAGGAGACACCCTGTGGATAGGGATTGCGAGTGGGGCAGTAGGGATATTCGGAATTTTCTGGTTAAAGAGTAGCTTGCAAATTCAGAAAAAATATTCTGTTTAAATTATCCGGCAAGAATTGACAGAAACCCTCATTAGCTATTTTTCACGTTGAATCCTCATGAATTTACAGTTGAAGTTAACAATAAGTGCTTAAAAATTCGTATTTTTGTAAGCTTAAAGACAATAGAAAGCGCATTATTAAGTTTCTAATTCAGAATCACTCGCACAAATTTTTGTGGAATGATAGATGTATGAAAGAGAATTTATTATTCATATCTAAAATTGTTTTATGTTTATTTTTTCAACACGTACACTTTTGAAGAATTTACGTACATATAAAATCCTGTTTATCCTGCTGGTGGTACTTATCAGCGGATGTTCAACGAAGAAAAATACCTGGTTGTCAAGGAATTATCAAGCTACTAACACCCGTTTTAATGTATATTACAATGGGTATGTCAGCTATAATGAGGGATTAAAGAACATCCAGAAAGCAAACAAGGAAGATTATTCCAACATAATACCCATGTACCCGATTAGTCATCACTCCAATGCCAGTGCTGCCACCACAAACATGGATTTAACAATCGAGAAATGTCGTAAAGCAATTAAGTTACATTCCATAAAAATTAAACCTCAAAAAGATTATAAAAGGGCCAATTCCCCCGAATATAAACTTTTCTATAATCAGGAAGAGTTTAATCCGGCACTTAAAGATGCGTGGTTGTTGCTTGGAAAAGCAGAGTTTCACAAAGCAAATTTTCTGGGTTCGGTAGGAACTTTTTCATACATCGTTCGCCACTACAGTTCTGATAAAAACATGGAAGGCACCTGTCAATTGTGGATTGCCCGTGCGTATGGTGAAATGGGATGGATCTATGAGGCCGAACAGGTAATATCAAAAATTAATCAGGATAATTTGGACCGTTCGAACGTGGGATTGTTTGCATCAGTCAATGCG
>CAIYOZ010000364.1 GCA_903927945.1 uncultured Bacteroidales bacterium
CTAATCAACCTAATCAACCAATTAACCAATCAACCTAATCAACCAATTAACCAATCAACCAATTAACCAATCACCAACCACCAATATGCAAGAACAAAAAAAACTATCCATCATAAGCTTCAGCGGCGATTTCGATAAATTGACAGCTGTCTTCACATTAGCTACAGGTGCTGCAGCTGTAGGTTATGAAGTCAACCTGTTCTTTACTTTCTGGGGGCTGGACGCTATCAAAACAAAACAAGGTCGGAGTGCGGTTGGTACAGGTTTCCTGCCTAAGATATTCGGCCTTTTCATGGGTGGATTGAAGAGTGCCCCTGTCAGCCGGTTAAACTTTGGAGGGATAAGTCCTTTGATTTTTCGTTACCTGATGCGTAAAAACAATGTAGCCACCCTGGAAGAACTGGTGGAAGCAGCTAAAGTACTTGATATTAATTTTTATGCCTGTGAAATGGCCATGCAAATACTGGGCATTGGGAAACCAAACCTGATCCCCGAAATCAAAGGAGTTCTCGGAGTAGCCACCTTCCTGAAACTGGCAGATGGAGGACAGACACTTTTCATTTAAATTTAGTTATCTTTGACACACTAATTATGGAATAATTTTTACCGGGTTAAACGTTTATTTTTGCAATGAAGTATTATTACTATAATCCATTTAGCAGGCAGTATTATTTTCCTGAAGGGTTTGATAACTATCCTGTATTTTCAACTTTTTATAAAGCCTATAAATTCAATGCAAGGCTTTTTTGGAAGATGTGGCGAAACTCGTCCTTCGTCCGTAATTTATTTTATACAAACCATGCTGAGAATATACTACCCATAAATCAAATCAGCAAATATGTGTCTGCCGGTTCGGTGGTAGCCTACAATCTGGGGACAAAAGGAATTGAGCAAAAAATAACTGCTTTAAGCATTGATACAATCACTCACGAAACATTTTTCATTAAATACGCTACGAGCACAATTGCCATTGCCAATGTTTTAAATGAAGCAGCTGTATTGAAACAACTCTCAGCTTTGTCGTTTGTACCTGAATTAATATTAAGTGCACATGAAGATCAGCTATTCACGCTCATTAAAACAACGGTGTTGGCAGGTGATAAAATGGAACATCATCTCCTAAACAAACAACTGTTGGACATACTCTTTACCTTGTCAAAACAGCATGTGAAGAGTCATCGAAATTACAAGTCTGATTTGTTGAATTGTTTCGCTCATGGTGATTTCTGCCCCTGGAACATGGTTGTAAATGATGGTGAAATAAAATTATTCGATTGGGAATTAGCTGGTCAGTATCCGTTAGGCTACGATCTGTTTACCTATATTTTTCAATACCAGTTCTTAGTCAAAGAGATCAAACGCTTTGACAAGGTGCTGAAAGAAAATGAATTTATTATTCAGCAGTATTTCGATTATTTTGAGATTGATGACTGGACACCCTATTTACAGGAGTTCGCTAAATTAAAATATGAAATCGCGTTGAAAAAAAATAATGCAGAATTGATCGATACCTATAGGAACATGAAGCAAGAACTGAAAACCAACGATTATCTGGAAAAGTCAACCGTTGAAATTTCTTCGGTTCCACTTTTCAGGGATGAAGCTGTTGAAATATCCCAACGAAATAATTTAGTTTCTTAAATAAAGAGTCTACCGTTAAAACATTGAATTTAAAAAATACACAAAATGGCCACTTATAATATCGATATTACCCGGGAACATTGTCCCATGACTTTTGTCAAAACTAAAATAGAACTCTCCAAACTTAAGGCGGGTGACATTCTTCAGGTGCTGGTGAGTGAGGGCGAACCGCTCGAAAACATACCCAGAAGTACCGCAGAACAGGGCTTTAAGGTGCTGTCGGTAAATGAAACCGAAGTGCAGGGCAAACATTTAATCGTGATTCAAAAATGATCATCATACCCGGAATCATCATCGACGGCATCATCAACCAGGCAAAGGATGAATTGCCCAATGAAACCTGTGGCCTGTTGGGCGGGATTGACAACCTGGTGCTGAAACAATTCCCCATGACCAACATTGATCATAGCCCGGAACATTTCTCCTTCGACCCGGCCGAACAATTTCAGGCACTCCGTTCAGCACGCACCGAAGGACTGGAACTCATTGCCAACTATCACAGCCATCCTGCCACGCCTTCCCGCCCTTCCGTGGAGGACATCCGCCTGGCCTACGATCCGAACATACTCTATCTGATTGTTTCGTTGGCAAGTGAAATCCCCGTTTTGAAGGCTTTCCGGATTGTTGATGGTGTTTCAACCGAAGAACCCATTGAAATTGATTCATGAGCTAATTTCCCGTTGGGAAAGCAAATTTATATTCCCTGATACTGATTTTACTAAAAGCGGATGGATTCGTAAGGAATCCATCCGCTTTTTTCGTGTTATAGGTGCCTGCTGCTGTTAAACATCATTGTTTGCACGAATGTTCTTCCCCGGGTGAGTCGTTTAGTGCCCTGAGTTGATGGTTAAACGAATCACCCGTATTATTCCATTCGTTCAATAAGTATCACCGTGTCCACAAGCCTCCTCAGTTCTTATTTTTCATTTCTTCAGTTCGTTTATGGTGTATCATTCCGGTCATATTCATGCTTTGAATAAATCAGACCTTTGATACAATATACGAAGTGATAACACAGAGATAATACAGTCCTATTATTTACTGTATCATCACTGTATTATCACTGTTTCATCACTGTATTATCACTGTATTATCTCAAGCACGGATAAATCTAAAATATGACTGGGATATGGATGCTTTGCAAGTGAAATAAACTGAAATCAGAAGATAAATATCAGGTAAAACGGCTTACGAATCAGGAACGGGTAATTCAATGCGGATGGGGGAGCAGGATACGTTTATTTTAGCTTCGTTTAAATATGTTTTCTAAATATTGCAAATGTGTAAAATTATGTCTACTTTTGAATTTCTTAAATAATTAACCCCAAATACCCTTCGGGAATCCTGGTAGGACCAAAGAATGTTCTATCAGAATTGGCTTCGAATTTATATCTATCAATAATGAAAATCAAATCAAATTTTGTTCTTGTTGCAATGCTTCTTTTCTCTTCAATAAGTGCTTACGGCCAGGATAACTACAAACCGGGATATGTCATTACAAATTCTTTGGACACCATCAGGGGTTATCTCTTGAATGTCAATACGAATCCGTATAAAGAATGTTCATTTAAGAAAAGTTTGAATGAGAATGTCGTTGTATATTCCCCCGATCAAATTTACGGGTATAGATTTGAGGATAATGGTAAATTTTATATTTCAAAAGATACTCCCGTTGATAAAAGCATGAAGCGGTATTTCCTGGAATACATGATTCAAGGGAAGGCAAATATTTATTTGAGGACCGATCAACTGGTGCATTACTATATTGAAACGGCTCGGTATAAGATGATGGAAATAAGTGAGACTGAAAAATACTCGCGAACGAAACTGGGGGATGTGATTGTCAGGCCTAAGTTGTATACCGGTAAACTAAAATATGTATTGTCCGATTGCCCTGAAGTATTCGATGAGATCGACAAACTGAAGCTTTATCCGACACAAATCATCAAACTGGCAGAAGATTATCACAATCATGTCTGTACGGGTGAAAAGTGCATCATCTATGAAAAAAAGATACAACCACTAAAAATCAATTGGGGTATAGTGGCAGGAACCTCCTACAATAAGTTTTATTTCAATGATGAAAGTTATACTTACTATCAATTTAATGGGTTTGTTGGACTTAATGTTGAAATTGAAAATGCTGTTTTTTCCTTTGAAAAGTTATCCCTTAAAACAGGGGTAAATATTCAACAATTCAACAAATTTAATTTTTATAATAATAATTATTCTTCGTACTATGGTAATTCATTCAACTCACAAATTAATTTTAAATCGTATGCCATTATCAACCCTATCACGCTGAATTATTCTTTCCCGTTGAACAAGTTTGTACCATATATTGGCGCCGGCATTTCAAATATGTTTATTCTCAGTCAAAATAATGATTTATATATTTTGGATTATGATTATAAGACGTTTTATGGGAGTGTTTTGCCTAAGTATCATCTTGGTTATGAAGGAGCTGTTGGCTTAAAATATATACTTAATCAAAGACATTATCTGAATCTAGAATTTAATTATCAGAATTTTCATAATTTTAATATGAATGAAAAATTAATTATGAATACCATTTATTATTCTTGTCAGTTGGGATATTCTTTTTGAAATTTAAGATACCCATGAAGAAATTAATAAGGCTGTGTTTCAACTTTCCGGTGACGAACTTGACTTGATATTCCAACATGGAACAACAAGTTGGGGAGTAACCAGGAATAATATTTTCAATAATTTTGATATCAATTCATTGGCTTGTTAGTATATTTGCAGGGTTATTACAAAAAGATAATTATTATGGCACGCATTGCAGGAATTACAATTGAAAAAGATAAAAGTGGTCATGCACGTTATGCTCGTATTGATTTAAAAAAATACGGGAAACAATTAAGTGCTTTTTTTCAGGAGTTAGGTATTCAAGACGAAGTATCCACCTATGATCCTAAATTTGTGGCAAAAATCAAACGCAGTGAGAAACAAGCTGAGGAAGGTAAAGTACATAGATTAGATCTAAACGATATATGGAAATAAACTTAACCGATGAAGCCAGAAAAGACCTCCTTAAACTCAAACGCTCCGGGAATAAGGGTGTTATGAAAAAAACGGAACAATTATTAGTTGCTATTTCGGAAAATCCATATACTGGTATAGGCCAGGTGGAACAATTAGAACATGAACTTATTGGAAAATGGTCCCGACGCATCAATAGTGAACACCGGATAGTTTATTCTATTGACGATGAGAAACAACTCATTACGATACATTCGATGTGTGGACATTACGAAAAATAATGTCGAACCGTCTAAATTTCATACCTGAAGTTTAGACGGTTTTTTCGTATATAGTGGTAAGTTTGAAATATTGCAATCCACCAGCGTGCTATATTGTTACAAAAAGTACATGTAAAACAACACGCTTATTATCAATAGCTTATTATTAACAGTCTATATTTTAAATCAATACTGATAAAATGGATGTATTGTGCTATAAAATAGTACATAATGGAACTAAGAGACAAATTCGTCACTTGACAGTACGGCTGAATTGGGAATAAAGATAGAAAGCGGGATTTTTGGAAATAATAAAGAAACTGTTTACGATGTTGTACCCTGAAAACAACGAAAAAAAGAGTTCAGAACACACACATAACTAAATTACTATCCCATTATTTAATAAACTTTTACTTTAAATATATTCTATGTTTTTCGATTCTTAAAAAAAATGATATATACATGAATTGTCATAATCAATTCAAACCGGTTATATGTTTTGACCATTTTGAATGAATTGTACGCATTGAATTTTTATTTTTGTTGCTTTGTCCAATGTGAATATTTGCATATCCAATTCAAATCAGTTACTTTTGCTAAAAATAAGGGGATAGCCCTTGTAAAATGTAAATGACTTACTTGTAAACAGATAAAGATGGCAGCATTTAAACGCATTTTGTTGAAATTGAGCGGTGAATCGCTCATGGGCGAAAAACAATACGGGATTGACGAGAAACGGTTGGGTGAATACGCTACCCAGATCGCTGAAATTGCCGGGTTGGGCGTTCAGGTGGGCATCGTGATAGGTGGAGGGAATATCTTCCGTGGGTTGAGCGGTGCTGCCAAAGGATTCGACCGCGTTCAGGGCGATCAAATGGGCATGCTGGCTACCGTGATCAACAGCCTGGCATTAAACTCCGCCTTGCAGGTTATAGGCGTTAAATCAAGGGTGCTTACTGCGATCCGAATGGAACCGGTGGGAGAGTACTATAGCAAACAAAAAGCCATTGACGGACTGGAACGGGGTGAAGTGATCATCATTTCAGCCGGTACAGGCAATCCGTTCTTTACTACCGATACAGCATCTTCCCTACGAGCTATTGAGATTGAAGCCAATGTCATGCTGAAGGGTACCCGCGTGGATGGCATCTATACGGCAGACCCTGAAAAGGATAAGACCGCCGTGAAATTCGAAGAAATTACCTACGACGAAATCTACCACCGAAACCTGAAAGTGATGGATATGACCGCCACAACCATGTGCAAAGAAAACAACATGCCTATTTATGTGTTTGATATGGACACGGTAGGGAATCTGAAAAAAGTCATGGAGGGGGAGAAGATCGGGACGCTGGTGAGAAATTAGTTTTTTAGTTTATAGTTAGTAGTTTATAGTTTATAGTGTGTAAAAATCAACTAATTAACTAATTAACCAATTAACCAATCAACCAATTAACCATTCAACCAATTAACCAACCAATCAACTAATTAACAAAACAACATATGCAAGACATTAACCCAATTCTCAAACATGCCGAAGATAACATGGAAGCAACGGTGTTGTTTTTGGACGAAGCATTGGCACATATCCGTGCAGGCAAGGCAAACATACGCATTCTGGATGGCGTAAAAGTGGAGTATTACGGTTCTCATGTTCCGATTGCGAATGTGGCTACGATCACTACCCCTGATGCCAAAACCATCAGTGTGCAACCGTGGGAAAAAGGACTGATATCGCTCATTGAAAAGGCTATTTTAAACTCGGATGTGGGCATTACGCCCATGAATAACGGCGAGACCATACGGTTGGGTATTCCACCACTGACTGAAGATCGCAGGCGTCAACTGGCAAAGCAATCGAAGGCAGAGTGTGAAGATGCAAAAATCAGCGTGCGCAATGCCCGTAGGGACGCCATCGAGCATTTTAAAAAGATGGTGAAAGAAGGACTTCCCGAAGATATGGAAAAAGATGCCGAAGCCACTATTCAAAAGATTCACGACAAGTATATCCGAAAAATTGATGACTTGTATTTAGCCAAGGAAAAGGAAATTATGACAGTGTAGTTAGAAATGAGGAGTGAGGAATGAGGAGCAAGAGGTAAGAGGTAAGGAGTAAGTATGAATGGATTGGTGGTCAAGAATACGGGGAGTTGGTATCAGGTGAAGACGGATACGGGCGAATTGTTTGAATGCAAGATAAAGGGACACTTTAGGTTGCAGGAGATTCGCAGCACGAACCCCATAGCGGTGGGTGACTACGTTGACTTTGAGAAGAATGTCGATGGAACGGCCATGATTCATGCCATTTCCGACAGGCGGAATTACATTATCAGGCGCTCTTCGAACTTGTCAAAACACTCACAGATACTGGCAGCTAACCTTGATCTGGTAGCCCTTATTGTTACCGTGAATTACCCTGAAACATCCACCGTCTTTATTGACAGATTCCTGGCTGTTGCCGAAGCATACCGGGTGCCGGCATGCATTGTCTTCAATAAAATGGACCGGTACTCCGCAGAAGAAGTGCAATATGTGGAGGCATTGGAGAACCTGTATCAATCACTGGATTATCCTGTATTTAAAATTTCGGCACTGCATTCGCAAAACATACAGGAATTAATGACGTTTTTGAGCGGAAAGACTACCCTGTTCTCGGGGAATTCAGGAGTGGGTAAATCAACATTGATAAATTCCATAGCACCACACTCGCTTGCCAAAACTGCAGAAATATCATCATACCACAATAAAGGCATGCATACGACCACTTTTTCAGAAATGTTTGAATTGATCGCCGGAGGCCATATTATTGATACCCCGGGTATTAAGGGATTTGGAACGATCGACATGGAAGAGGCAGAGGTTGGGCATTATTTCAAGGAGATATTCGAAACCTCCAAAAAGTGTAAGTTTACCAACTGCACCCATGTGCATGAACCCGAATGTGCCGTGATACAAGCAGTTGAAAAACAATTTATCAGCACATCCCGTTATCAGAGTTATTTGAGTGTGATGAAAGACTGTCATGAGGGAAAATATAGATAAAATGAATATTATTGCACATTTAACTATCAATTTATTGCAAAAAGAGAACGAAATACAAAAATATTAAATACATTTGCAATCAAATCTATTACAAATAAACAATCGGCATTTATAACGGGAAAATAGGATACTATGGCACAACATCAAATAGACAGGCTAGACAAAAAAATACTACAGTTGATCTCTCAGGATGCACGGATTCCATTTTTGGAAGTAGCCCGTGAATGTAACGTCTCAGGGGCGGCAATCCATCAACGGATTCAGAAACTGCGAAATACAGGAATTATTAAAGGTTCGGAATTCGTGATTGATACGTACAAGGTAGGCTTTCAGACTTGTGCCTATATTGGGATTACGCTGAGCGATATCAAAATGTTTAACTCCGTGGTAGAAGACCTGAAGAAAATACCCGAAGTGGTGGAATGTCACTATGCTACCGGAAAGTATTCTATGTTTGTAAAGATCTACGCCAAGGATAACCGTCATTTGTTGCAAATCATCCTGGAACATTTGACCCTGATACCGGGGATTGCCCATACAGAAACATTCCAGATATCACTGGATGAAATCTTCCGCCGCCAGTTATCGGTCTTTGAGATTGAATCAACCGTGGATGTTATTGACGAAGATTAAATTCTAAAATAAGATACTACAAAAAACGCCTCTGGATAGAGGCGTTTTTTGTAGGGTTTATTTTTGCTTTAATGAATCATTCTATTTTTCGTGCTGCGTCCTTGTTGAGAGCACGACTAAGACCTACTTCTCGTACTGTAGTCGTACTCTCAAGGTCTGCACTTCGAGCACAACTAAGACCATTCTCGTACTGTAATCGAAACACTCAAGGTCTGCATATAAGAGCACAACAAAGACTTACTCGTACTGTAGTTCAAAAACAAAGAAAGCTTTGAATGTTGTGAAACCATTCAAAGCTTTCTTGTATTTACTTACCTCTTACTCCTTACCTCTTACTCCTGTATTCAGTATCTTCCATAGGTTGATTGAATAAAAGAAAGGGCCTGTGAATAAATGGGCTTGGTGAATTCAATAAAGAAATCCTGATCGGAGGGTGGAGTCATTGGTTCCCGGTTACAAAGTTCTTTCTGTTTGTCAGATAACGCCCTGTCATCTCCTTTGTATTTAGCCCACCGGGTTTCCCAGGTAAAATTACCGGCAAACTCCCGGTGTTGAATTTCCTGATTGGTTTGGGCATCAATAATCCTTAACTTCACGGAACCACCGGAACTGAGTTCCCGGCGAAAGACAGTGAGTTTTGCCCGTACAGTGTTGTATGAATTATACTTTTTACCTTCCACAGTAACCTCACCTACTTTGACACTGTCGCGCTTCAACTCTTCGGTATGGTTGGACTCTTTCAGATCACTTATGTCGAAATTCTCGAAATTCAACACGATCAGTTGATGAGGATTATGCATGTTTTCTCGATAGGCATCATCCACGGTATAATACCTGATAAAACGATTTTGTGCGTTTCGACGTAAATCGACGAGCAGGTTGTTGTAGAAAAAATCGGCACTGTATTCATAATCATTATTCAACACCGGTCTTTGAATAATAACCCTTAGCGTAGCTGCATAACGGGCTTCAATCAGTTTAGAAGGCACATCCTTATAACCACTCACATACTGGTCGGCGTTCTGGAAATATTGAAAAGCCAGTCTTGCCTGATCCATAGTTCCTGCGTTCATGGCATTTACGCCCAGTTGATAGGCATGATCAGCTGCCAATTGTTTGGCCTTGCTTAGCTCGGCAATGTACTGAGTTGGTTGAGGTATCAATTCCAAGGCTTTCGGACAATTGAAAATATCGGAAGCCAGTTGGTTCAATCGGTCATACTGGAAAACCTCAATATCGTACTTGTCTGTAGTATTGGCAAGCACAGCATTATCGATTTCACGCAATGCAGTTTTCTGTGCAAGAGGATAAGCCTGAGTCAAAACAACCTGTGCCTTTGTGCTTTTAGGGTTCGCTCGCAAGCGGTCGATGGACTCCAGGCATGCCTTGTAATAATCGCCGTGTTTATAAGCAGTACTTCCCGTGGAACAGCCAGCAACAAAAATAACAACAAAGCAAAACAGGAGAATTTGATTGATTTTTTTCATAACTGCATTGAAATTTGTAAATAAATGAATAACGAAGTCATCTTGACTTTTTGAGATTAGAATAAGGAAAGATAAGGACACGCTTTGTACGAAGTGCTAGACAAAGATATACAGAAAATGAGATATTGCCTCATTTATCTGTTCAAAAAATTGGCATAAAGACAAAAAGCTGACATGTTGGAAGTTGTAAATAGTATATTATGCAAACTAATGACAGGCATTCTAAAACATTTTGCACGCTGGTTTAATTTATTTCACTTCCTAAAAAAGATGCGATATCACAGAACACCCTGAAACCGGTATTATTTTTAATTTTATAACCGGCTGTATTGTTTCGGCTTCATCCCGATGTGTTCATTAAAGACCCTTGAAAAATGACTAAGGTTGGTAAAGCCCAGTTGATAACCCACATCCGAAACAGATAGCTTTTCCTCTTTCAACAAGCGTGCGGCTTCTTTCATCCTGAATTCCTGGTAATAACTGAAAATGCTGTTACCGAAAATTTGCCTGAATAAACGTTTCAGTTTAGTAGAACTCATATTGGCGTAAACGGACAATTCATTAATAACCGGCGGAGTTTCAGGATGTTTAAGTATTTGCTCTTTTACGTTGTAGATGCTTTGTATATCAAGCATGTTCAACGCATAAAGATGTTTTTCATCCCGCTTTTCCAATTCCATTAATAGCCGGCAAATAAGTTCTTCCGCCTTAATTCTCCGGAAAAACAGTTCAAAAGCTTCATCCACCGGTTCAGTCACAATTTCAGTCACAATTTTCTGCAAAGAAGGATAAATCAGTTGTTCGAATAGTAAGGGCTGTGTATTTTGTAACAGGCTTTGCAAAACGGGTGACTTTCCAGACAAGTCAAATAGTCCGTTCAAATAATCTGCATCCACTTCTATATTAATAACCGCAGTATTTGTATGGATTGAAATGACGTCGTCGGTATTCACACTACTTGTTGCCACTAAAACTGAAGGCATTTCCGATAAATGCTTTTCCGTTGATACTATTTCAGTCTTTGGGAAAATGTTTTGAAACTTAAAAAATATCATTCTCTTAGAAGCATTGATATCCGGATTTTGAACGACTATGTCCTCATTTAGCTCATAATTACTGATAAGCATTCGGATATACTCATTAAAAACGAATCCGGTGCAATAACCCTTACCAAATTTTTCAGGGATATCTAATCTTCTGTTTATTAATTCTGTCCCCATTAACTGGGCAAGCCTTTTTAGGACATTCGGTATTGTTTGCTGCTTATCTTTTTCCATGATAAGTCTTTTACGACTATTTTTGTGGCAAATGTAGTTATTTTATCTCTGAAATACCCGGTAATTTTGCATTGTATTTAAATGAAATAAAGACTGAGTGTTATGAACATGTTTGACAAATTGGTAAAAATAAATTGTTATTCTAACAATAGCGTACTAAAAAGAGCAGCCGGTAACTTGCTGGAAAAATTTTACTGTTGCGAAATCAATTGCACTGAAATCGACAAAAGCGTACTATTCGCCCACCATGCACGTGGATGTACCATTATTGCCTCGAAAATTTGCGAAAACGTCGTAATCTTTCAAAACGTGACAATTGGCTCAAATATGCGGTACAACAAACTAACCTGCGAATGGGAAAATGTAGGTAATCCGATAATTTGTAAAAACGCAGTAGTTGCTGATGGAGCAAAAATATTGGGACCCATAATCATTGGCAAAAATACGGTTGTAGCAGCTGGTGCAATAATTACAAAAGATATGCCCGCCAACAGTATAGCATATGGCGTGAATCAATTCAAGATGAAAGATGCCAACTATGATTTTGTATTTAACCCCAAAATGATAAACTCTGAGAAAATTATTGAAGCTAATAATAAATTGATAACAAGATTTAAAAATAAATAGAAGATGAAGCTTTGATTGCAACGATGAATGGGGGTGATGAAAGCTATGTTGCAAGAGGGCTTAAGGCTGCTTTAGATCGTTTAAAAGAAATGCTTGGCCATACATGGGCAGTTGCGAACTACTGACTTTGACAAATACCACTCTATTTGACGATTATTCAAAGTATGTTTACCGGATGGAGGATATAGACGAAAAATCAAATCGTGTTGAAAAAATATCGGCTAAGGATATGCAAAAAGCATTTGATTTAGGAGTCAGACTTGTTAAATCAGTTGTTCCTCCCGAAACGGCCATAAGTGAATATGATGTTTCCTTCTTTTAGAACCCGATCCGTTTGTACAACCGTCGATTAATAAAACAAAACCTATAAATATTACAGAAATGAATTTTGATCAATTATTTAAACAAATTTCTCCGGAAGAGCTAAGCGACAATGTATTTACGTTGGTAGGAAAAGATTTGTATGTTATTACAGCGGGCAAGGAAGATCAATCTAATTCCATGACAGGCAGCGGAGGTGGTATGGGGCTTCTTTTTAAAATACCCACCACGTGGTGTATTCTTCGGTCAGATCGTTATACACTCGAAATGATTAAAAAAGAGCAAACTTATACGATGTCTTACTTCCCAAATGAATACAAGGAACAAATGCTCTTTTTGGGAAGTAAATCAGGAAGGAATACTGAGAAAATGAAAGAAGTTGAATTGACACCTGTTCAAACTCCTTCCGGAGATATATCTTTCAGAGAAGCCAGACTCATTATTGAATGTAGATTAACGCAAATCACTACTCCCAATCCCAATGACTTTTACACACAAGAAACTAAAGACTATATAAACAAAGCTTATAAAGAAGTAAGCGATTATCGAAACTATATCTTCGGGGAAATCACCCACCTTTGGGTAAAGAAATAAGAATGATCGTGCATTAGCGAAGATTCTCAGATTAAAAGCTTCGCAACATCCTTAACTTGTAAATATTACATTCGTTCAGGTACTTCAATCCCTAACAATAACATGCCGGTTTTGATAATCGATGCTGTCGTTTCAGAAAGAACAAGCCTGAACTGCTTTAAATTCTGATTCTCTTCTTTTAATATGGTAAAGTCATGATAGAACTGGTTGTATTCTTTTACCAGGTCGTAGATGTAATTTGCAATCAGAGCAGGACTAAACTCTTCACCGGAAAGCCTCACGACGCCCGGGAATTCAGTGATCAGTTGAATCAGGTAATTTTCTTTATCTGATATTGTCAGTTGCGTATCCGATAAGTTAGTGAAATCAATGCCCTGTTCAAGGGCTTTACGTAAAACCGATTTGATACGGGCATGGGTATATTGAATGAAAGGGCCTGTATTCCCGTTGAAGTCAATGGATTCTTTCGGATTAAAGGTCATGCTCTTGCGAGGATCAACTTTCAGGATAAAGTACTTAAGGGCACCAAGTCCGACCATCCGAACAATACGCTCGATTTCCTCTGCAGTACAATTATCCAGTTTGCCTAACTCCTGAGAAGTTTCGCGTGCAGATTCAATCATCTCATCCATTAGGTCATCGGCATCCACTACAGTCCCTTCGCGGCTTTTCATTTTACCCTCGGGAAGTTCTACCATACCGTATGAAAAATGTACCAGGCTCTTGCCCCATTCAAATCCCAGTTTGTCAAGCAGTATGGAAAGTACCTGGAAATGGTAGTTCTGTTCGTTACCCACTACGTAGACCATTTTGTTGATGGGATAATCGACGTACCGGAGTTTAGCTGTGCCAATATCCTGGGTCATATACACTGAAGTGCCATCAGCGCGTAATAATAGCTTCTCGTCCAAACCGTCAGCAGTAAGATCAGCCCATACTGAGCCATCGGTACGTTGGTTAAAGATACCCATATCAACACCTCTTTCTACTTCTGTTTTACCTTCGAGATAAGTTTCCGACTCGTAGTATATTTTATCGAAATCAACACCCATTTGTTTATAAGTGACATCAAAACCTGCGTAAACCCAGGCATTCATGGTTTCCCATAAGTGGCGGACTTCAGGATCGTTATTTTCCCAATCAAGCAACATTTGTTGAGCTGCCAAAATCAGGGGTGCTGACTTTTTAGCTTCTTCTTCGCTGAGGCCATTCTCTATCATTTCCTTGATTTCTGCCTTAAAGGCTTTATCGAAAATGACATAGTATTTTCCCACCAAATGATCGCCTTTCAATCCTGAACTTTCAGGAGTTTCCCCATTACCAAAGAGCTTCCAGGCAAGCATAGATTTGCAGATATGGATGCCACGGTCGTTCACGATATTTGTTTTGATAACCTTCCACCCATTTGCCTTTTGTATTTCTGCAATGCTGTGACCCAGCAAATTATTACGAACGTGACCTAAATGCAGTGGTTTATTGGTGTTTGGAGAGGAGTATTCTATCATCATCAATTCAGCATCAGCCGTTGGAGTGGTTATTCCAAATTGCTTGCTTGTATGAATTGTATTCAGTGTTTCTAGCCAATAGCTCTTGCTGATGCTTAAATTCAGAAACCCCCTGATAACATTAAAAGAGGATATCAACTGATTGTTTTTCTGCAGGTATTCCCCGATTTCCTGTCCGGTTTGTTCGGGAGATTTGCGGGAGGCTTTCACAAAAGGGAAAATGACAACGGTCAGTTCACCTTCGAATTCTTTCTTTGTTTTTTGAAGCTGTATCTGTTCTGCTGCTATTTCGAGAGAGTAAATAGTTTTTACCGCATCGGCAACTACTGTAGCAAGGATGGTTTCTAAATTCATAATGATGGTATTGTTTTTCTATCGGAGGACAAAGATACAAAAATTAGTGATACGGGATAGTATGTAGTGGGTAGTAGGCAGATAGAAAAACGAGCTAGAAGTTAGGACTGAGGAATAATGAGTGATATAAATAACGCCTGTTCCTCTATTTGAGGAGCAGACGTTACTGTAAGCAATTAAATTTTATTACGAATTAGAAAAACTTCCAGCCCAATGAAACTTCAAAGGTATTGCCACGTATATCGTCGAGCGATACACTGTTCAACTTGGTTTGGTACATGTCTTTAATGACATTACAACGAAGATCCAGTGTCAGCATTAAAAAGTCAACACCAACTCCGGTTACCAGGCCCATTTGAGCTCCTTTTATATCTTTTTGCAGATTAACGGTATTAAAACTTTCGCCGCTTGGTGTTGTGAAATCAAGCGTTGAACCGGCATTAAACCTAAGTTTAGGTCCTGCAAAAACCCGAAGGTTAATGACTTTAAGATCCAGGAATTTCAACCCTAGCAACAATGGTACATCGATATTGCTGATATTGACATGTTTATTGTACGTAACGGTATTGCTGGAGGCATCCACAAATGTTAGGGTATAATCTTTTTTTCCAAAAGCGTACAGTAATTCAGGTTGAAAATAAAATGCCGAGATCCCGATACGTGCAAAAGCACCTAATTCGTAGCCATTTGAAACATCATATTTTACAGAGTTCAAGTTATAGGTGCCGTTGGTCACATCGTTTAAATTGTTTATTCCCAGGGAAGAATTATAACTCGCCTTGATTCCAAGATTTAGCTGTGCATACGTTAAAGAAACAGTTAGCAGAAGTACTGCTACAATCATAATTTTTTTCATATACCTATCTTTTTAGAATTAATAATAGAATTGAAGTGCTTGCTATAAACTGAAACATTACCTTTAAAAACGTAGAATCAATAGAATTGTTTTAAAAGGAAATTTAAAATGTCACCCACGAAGGGTTATAAATTTTAATTTTAGCGGGATTAAATATAAAATCATTTTTGTCGGGTAGCTGAATTGTATATGATTTTCCGGTTGTGTTTGTAAGTTTGCGGTCTCTGAGCCATGGATTAAAGTCCTTGAGTTGTGAGTAACTGAGTTCGTGTTGTGCTGCCCATACGGTCCAGTCAGCTACAGGTCCGTTCACTGTAATATCTTTTGTATTGATGGATTGATAGAACTGATCGTGTGAAATGATGTACCCAAAAGATTTTGGATTTTCAAGAAATTGTTTCATGGCTAACATCCTGAAAACGTAGCGGCTTGTTTCCGGATTCAAGAACATGTCGAAAGCCTCTTCAACCTGTTGGTTTTCTTTTTCTCCTGAAATCCTGCCCATTCCTGCATTATAGGATGCAGCCACTGTGGTCCAGTTTTTATATTTTGCATAGGCACTCTTGAAGAATTTGCAGGCTGCAACAGTCGATTTCTCCAATTGAAAGCGTTCATCTACTTCATCATTTACCTCCAGTCCAAACTGTTGGGCAGTCTTAGGCATCAATTGCCATATTCCGGCTGCCTGAGCACCCGAGATGGCCCTGATGTCCAGGTTGCTTTCAATGACTGCCAGGTATTTAAAGTCATCAGGGATGCCATTTTGCTTTAAAAAAGGCTCAATAATGGGGAATAACCTGTTGGCCCGTTTGATAATCAGCATGCTGGTGGAGTGATTAAAGGCAATGACGATTTGTTCGCGGTCAAAACGTTCGCGCATATCATACCGTTCCAGGGAAATGGTTTGACCGGCAAATTCCATTTTTGAAGGGATTGGAAAAGAATAAATAGGCTCAACACTAAAGATTGATTGGCTTAAACAAATACATAGAAGAATGATGATTCCGGTTTTAATACGCATAGTTGGTTTATTAAGTTGGGTATTTTGAATCCCACAAAGATAACGCTTAAGAAGAATTATTATTCTAAAAACTTAAAAAAACAAACATATTGGGGCAATTTTCAAAGTAGAAGTTAAATTTATATATCTTTGTGCCTGATATGGTCAACTATTTTGTTGTATCGCAAATTCCATCGTTAAGTAACTAAATATCATGAAACGAGCCATTTTTCCCGGAACATTTGATCCGTTTACTATCGGACACTACAGCATCGTCCTTCGAGGATTGTCATTCTTTGATGAAATTGTCATCGGTATAGGTACAAACCAGGCCAAGAAAACACTTTTTTCTGTCGATAAACGGTTAGAAATGATTCAACAGGCTTTTGAACATGAACCTCGTGTAAAGGTTTTTGCTTACAACAGCCTGACTGTTGACTTTGCTCTCTCCGTGGATGCCGACTTTGTGTTGAGAGGTTTACGCTCTGTGGGCGATTTTGAGTATGAAAGGACAGTAGCGGATGCCAACCGAACCCTGACAGGGATCGAAACTGTAATTCTATTTACGGAGTCAAAATATTCCTACATTTCCTCGACAGTTGCCCGTGACCTGATATCCTACGGGAAAGATATTTCAAAATTTTTACCCCCAAATGTAAAATTGTGAGAACTCTTTAAGTTGCTTTCTGTTAGAAGATAAAAATATAAATTATCCAATGAAAAAAATTATTTATTTAGTCGTTTTGTTTTTTTGTATCAGTACCACTGTAACCACTGCTCAACAACCCGACCAACGAAGCTTTAGAATCAGTAAAAACCTCTCCATTTTTAATTCCGTATTTCGTGAACTCGACATGTTTTATGTGGATTCACTGAGTTACGATAAGATGATGAAGCAAAGCATTGGTCAAATGCTTGAAAAGCTTGATCCATATACTGTGTATTTACCCGAAGAAGAAACTGATGACCTGACTTTTATGACAACAGGCGAATATGCGGGCATCGGTGCCCTGATCATGAAGAAAGACAATGAAATTTGTATTTCCGAACCGTATGAAGGTATGCCTGCCCAGCGAAACGGACTTCGTGCCGGGGATGTGATTATTCAGATTGATGGAGAAGATGTTGCAGGGCTCACTGTGAGTGAAGTAAGTGCCTTGTTGAAAGGAACTCCAAACACCATCATTAAACTCAAGTTGAAACGTCCGGGAGAAAAGAAACCTATTGAAAAAGATTTCCCGCGTGAAAAAATTCAGGTGAACCCTGTAACTTATTCAGCCTTGATAGGTGATAAAGTGGGTTATGTCATGTTAAGTGAATTTACCGACCGTGCAGCTTTGGAGTTGAAAAATGCCATAACCGATTTAGTGAAACAACATCAGATTGAATCCGTTGTCTTGGATATACGCAATAACGGAGGTGGCCTGATAGATGAAGCAGTGAAAATTGTAGGTTATTTTTTGCCTAAAGGGACTGATGTGGTGACTACCAAAGGAAAGAACAAAGAATCTGATCGTACTTACAAAACACCTACCGAACCTATTTTCCCACAGATGAAACTGGTGATACTGGCGAACCGTTCTTCTGCCTCTGCCTCTGAAATTGTAGCCGGATCAATACAGGACCTGGACAGAGGGGTGATTGTGGGTGAGCGTACTTTTGGAAAAGGACTCGTTCAGAATATACGTCCTATCATTTACGGCGGGCACTTGAAAGTAACTACTGCCAAATATTATATCCCCAGTGGCAGGTGTATACAGGCACTCGATTACAGTCACCGGAACGCTGACGGAAGTGTGGGACATATACCGGATAGCCTGACATCGGAATTTAAAACCCATAACGGCAGGACAGTACGTGATGGAGGGGGTATTGTCCCTGACACGCTCACCAAAGATGATCGTAAGATTAATATCGCGTATTATATCTTTGCACAAAATCTGTATTTCGATTATGCTACCCAATATGTATTACAGCATCCCAAAGTGGCTTCCCCTTCTGAATTTGCTTTGACAGATGCCGATTTTAAGGCCTTCACCGATTATTTGGTGGATAAGAAATTTACATACACCACTCAAACTGAAAAGTCGTATGTAGAATTGGTGGACATGGCAAAATACGAGGGATTGGATAAGGGCGCTAAAAATGAATTTGATGCTCTTAGAGCCAAGCTTATGCCCGATATAACTAAAAATATACAGGACAACAAGGCAGAAGTTATGGAATTACTAAGCCTTGAAATTATCAAGCGGTATTATTACCAGAAAGGTGAAATACAATATTCGCTGCGTACTGATAAAGACTTAAAGGTGGCTCTCGGTTTGCTTAAACCGGATGGCAAATACACAAAAATACTCTCGGTAAAATAACTAAACCTTTCATGGATTAAACCTTTCGTCGTCCGAAGGACACGAAAGCGTTTTCTTGATTTATTGCAATGACCGAAGAAAAACTCTCAAAGGTACTTCGTACTCTGAGGTTGAGTGGGTGCGAGGTTTAGCGGGTACGTTTATTATCAACCTGTAATCCACAGCTCTTTAATTCTATCTAATTAGAAGGTTTTTGATTGAAATTATGATAAATTTCAATCAAAAACCTTTTTTTACTTAGAATTTATGCTTATTTTTGTTCCCCGAAAAAATAACAAAGACGAATCATTTATTATCCATGAAGAAAAACATAGTAGGAGAAAAGATAAGTACATTATGTGCCGACAAGAACATCTCAATTGATGAACTTGCTAACCGGTCGGGGCTGACTGTTGATCAGATTGAGCTGATCGAAAATAGTGATACGATTCCTTCCTTATCCCCTTTGATTAAAATTGCCAGGGCTCTGGGAGTACGGTTGGGAACTTTCTTAGATGACAGTGAACAAATGGGTCCGGTAGTTCATCGACAGACTGACACCGACCAACCTGCAACTTTCTCCAGTCAGTTATCCAGTGCCAATTCCCATTTGGACTTTTTCTCCCTGGCAGCCAGCAAGACAGGGCGTCACATGGAACCTTTCATTATCAATATTAAACCCTCTTCCACAAATGAACCGATACTCTCCTCCCACGAGGGAGAAGAATTCATTTTTGTCATCCAGGGTTCTATTCGCATCAACTATGGAAAGGAAGTGCATGTTCTCCATCAGGGTGACAGCATTTACTATGATTCTATTGTCGATCACCTGGTCAGTGCGTTGAATGGAAAGCCGGCACAGATCGTGGCGGTAGTATATACACCAATTTAAGAACCCCTAAATCCCCTGAAGGGGACTTGAAGATCAAAGCATCTTTAGGATTGTCAGCAATTTTCAATACTATTTAATATACAACGTCTTAAGCCCCTTTAGGGGTTTGGGGTTCTTTTTTTTATCATCACTATGAAATTATTCGACCGAACATTAGGGGATTGGCTGGAACATTGGGCAGCCGTAACACCCGATCATGAATACATTGTTTATTCCGACCGCAATCTCCGTTTCACCTGGAGCGCCTTTAACGAACGGGTCGACAATATGGCCCGGGGGTTATTGTCCATTGGAGTGAAGAAAGGTACACACGTTGGTATCTGGGCACAAAATGTTCCCGACTGGCTGACTTTCCTGTATGCCTGTGCTAAACTGGGTGCGGTGGCAGTAACTGTGAATACCAATTACAAGGATCACGAACTGGCATTTATCCTGGAGGACTCGGATATGCACACCCTGTGTATCACAGATGGAGTACCGGGCAGTGATTTTGTTGACATGGTCTATTCCCTGGTTCCTGAACTAAAGACAACACAACGCGGACATTTGTCATCCACCAGGTTCCCTGAACTAAAAAACGTAGTGTACATTGGTCATGAAAAACATCGTGGAATGTATAACACTGCCGAAGTGCTCCTTCAGGGATATAATCAGGAAGACGATGAGCTGTTAAGTATCAAAAAAACACTGAACTGCCACGAAGTTGTGAACATGCAGTATACATCCGGCACCACCGGTTTCCCCAAGGGAGTCATGCTCTCACACCACAACATTGCTAACAATGGTTATCTTACCGGCGAACACATGAAGTTCACCCAAGCTGACAAACTTTGTATTTGCGTTCCCTTGTTCCATTGCTTTGGCGTGGTGCTGGCGACCATGAATTGCCTGACACATGGATGCACGCAGGTGATGATTGAAAAATTCGATCCCCTGGTTACATTGGCTTCCATACACAAAGAACGTTGCACGGCAGTATATGGTGTACCCACTATGTTTATTGCTGAATTGAATCATCCCATGTTCGACATGTTCGACATGAGTTCTCTTCGCACAGGCATCATGGCAGGCGCCTTATGCCCGATAGAATTGATGCGACAGGTGAGCGAAAAGATGTTTATGACCATCACCAGTGTCTATGGGCTTACTGAAACCTCACCAGGTATGACACAGACAAGGATTGAAGATTCTTTTGAAGTCCGGTGTACGACAGTAGGAGCTGATTATGAATTTACCGAAGTGGCTGTGATCAATCCCGAAACAGGTGAACAATGTCCTGATGGCGAACAAGGGGAGATGTGCTGCCGGGGTTATAACGTGATGAAAGGCTACTATAAGAATCCTGTGGCTACCTCCGAGGTGATTGATAAGAACGGTTATTTGCATTCAGGAGACCTCGGTATAAAGGACCCTGATGGAAACTATCGCATTACAGGCCGTATCAAGGATATGATCATAAGAGGGGGCGAGAATATATCTCCCCGCGAAATCGAAGAGTTTCTATACCACATTCCCGGGGTAAAAGATGCCCAGATTGTAGCCATTGCTTCCCCCCGTTATGGTGAGGATGTGGCGGCATTTGTCATTCCTCATGCAGGATATGACATTACCGGTGAAGATGTCCGCGACTTCTGCAAAGATAAAATTGCCCGCTACAAGATACCCCGATACATTTTCTTTGTGCCCGAATATCCATTGACAGGCAGTGGTAAAATCCAGAAATTTAAACTTCGTGAAATGGCAATTGAACTCTGCAAGGAACAGGGAATTGAAATAGTTTAATAGGAGTAAGAGGTAAGAGGTAAGGAATGAGAGATGAGGAATGAGGAATGAGGAATGAGGAATGAGGAATGAGGAATGAGTCAGTAGTCGGTAGTAAGAAGTCGGAAGTAAGTGTAAATAAATTTAAGGACGATGTGATGTAAGTATTTGTTTTGTAAATATATAGATATGTAATAAGCATATTATAATAAGAAAAAGAGCTGTCAATGACAGCTCTTTTTCTTATTATAAACATTGATCGATTGAATGGTGCATTAAGCGATTAACTTTTTATTGATCGTAAACAATAATTAGGATTCGACTGTTTTAGGAATGAAAGCCTCAGAATTTAAATAGCATTTTTTGTTAAATGATTCTATATGACAAACTTCTTCGACCACTTATCATTTCAGTCTTTTATAACCCACCGCAATTTAATCTTCAGGAAATTCCCGAAAAAATTCACTTGAATACTCCTCCCAGTGGAGCTTTAGAAACACCACATATTTATCACTTATCGTTTATCACTTATCACTTGTGTAACCTCATCATTTCAAACATCATGAAAACAAAAACAATCGGACAACAGCAGGGTCGAAGTTCCTGGGCAGAACCCTGGAAGATAAAAATGGTTGAACCCATCCATATGATTTCACGCAACGAGAGGGCAGTGGCTCTTGAAAAGTCAGGTTATAACACTTTTCTGATCCGTTCGGAGGAAGTCTATATCGACCTGCTTACCGACAGCGGCACCAATGCCATGAGCGACCGCCAATGGGCAGGCCTCATGATGGGCGATGAAGCCTATGCAGGCAGCCGGAACTTCTATCATCTGGAAGAAGCCATGCAGGAGTTCTACGGCTATAAGTATCTGGTGCCCACACATCAGGGACGGGGTGCCGAGAATATACTCTCAAAAATCGCCATCAAGGAAGGGCAATATGTCTGCGGGAACATGTATTTCACCACCACGCGGCTCCATCAGGAACTCGCCGGAGGTATCTTTGTGGATGTGATCATCGACGAAGCTCACGATGCACAAAAGGAACACCCCTTCAAGGGAAATATCGACATGGTCAAGGTTCAAAAGCTGATCGAGGAAAAAGGAGCTTCCAATATTGCCTATGTCTCGTTGGCTGCCACGGTGAACATGGCGGGGGGACAACCGGTGAGCATGCATAATGCCCGGCAGTTGCATTCACTCTGTCAGAAATACGGCATTAAGATTTTTCTTGATGCTACCCGTGCGATTGAAAACGCCTACTTTATCCAGGAACGGGAGGAAGGATACGCCGATAAAACGCTGGTCCAGATACTGAAGGAATTCTGCAGCTATTCGGATGGGGCTACCATGAGTGCCAAAAAGGACTCGTTGACAAACATTGGGGGGTGGCTTGGACTCAATGACCGCGGATTGTATGAGGATGCCTGCAACCTGGTAGTGGTGTACGAAGGATTACAGACCTATGGCGGCATGGCAGGTCGCGACATGGAAGTATTGTCCATCGGGATCAGGGAAAGCGTCCAGGACGATTATATGCGTTCCCGCATCGGTCAGGTGCGCTACCTGGGTGAATTGTTGATGGACTGGGGTATTCCCATTACCCGACCCATTGGCGGGCATGCTGTGTTCCTGGATGCACAGAAATTCTATCCCCATATACCCCAGGAGCAGTTTCCGGCTCAAACCCTGGCTGCCGACCTGTATCTCGAATCGGGAGTGCGTTCCATGGAACGGGGCATCGTCAGTGCCGGCAGGAAAAAAGAAACCGGTGAAAACTACCATCCTTCGCTGGAACTCACCCGGCTCACCATTCCCCGCAGGGTATACACCCAGGCTCACATGGATATCGTGGCTGAATCGGTAAAGAACCTCTTTGACGTCAGGGAACAAAAAACGGGTCTTAGGATGGTATACGAACCCAAGTATCTTCGTTTCTTCCAGGCGCGATTCGAACGGATAAAAGCAATGCCACAAAAGCTAATGCCATAAGCTACGCAAAAGCCCAAAGAGTATGCACCAAACCCCAAAGAGTATCGCACCAAACCCCAAAGAGTACGAAGTACCTTTGGGAGTTTTCTTAAGTTGCCTAAAAAAACAAGAAAACTCTTTTGGGTACTTCGCACTCCAAAAGGTTTCCCGTATAGTATAAAGAAAAACTCTTTTGGGTACTTCGCACACCAAAAGGTTTTCCCAGTTATGCAAAAGTATTCTCTAAATAACCTCATCCTATGGAAAAATCAGGTTTGCAATTCGGTGAGTATTATCATATTTACAATAGAGGTAATAACAAAGAAATTTTGTTTAGGGAAAGAAAGAACTACGACTATTTTATGTCTCTGTATCTAAAATACATTGATCCAATTGCTGAAACGCTGGCTTATTGTTTAATGCCAAATCATGTACATTTTGTGGTGAGGATAAAAGATGAGAATGACATTAAAAGTTTCGAAGAGCTGAATTTATTTCAGAGAAAGGCTATAATTCTGATTGACCACAAAAAGCCAACGCCATCAAATCAATTTTCGCATTTGTTTAATGCCTATTCCAAAGCAATAAACACTGATTATAAAAGGACAGGGAGTCTTTTCGAACATCCGTTTGAGCGCAGGCTGATCGATAACTTTCATTACCTTCAACGTTGTATTGCTTATGTACATTATAACCCCATTGAAGCCGGGCTGGTGTATAATATGAAAGATTACAGGTGGAGCTCTTTTAAAGCATTATTTTCTTCTTCGATTACCCATATGAGTAGTGATTTAGTTATGAAGGTATTCGAAGATAAAGAGTATTTTTTAGCATTCCATGGAACAAGAATGGATGAATTTAAATCGTTGGAGGATGATTATTTACAACACAAACCCTGAAAAGTTATGTGCAAACCCCAAAGAGTAAACCACAAACCCCAAAGAGTACGAAGTACCTTTGGGAGTTTTCTTAATTTTCGGTTTAATGAATAAAGAAAACTCTTTTGGGTGCTCCGCACTCCAAAAGGTTTGTCCGTATGGTATAAAGAAAACTCTTTTGGGTACTCCGTACTCCAAAAGGTTTGTCCGTGGGTGGGGCATAAAGAAAACTCTTTTGGGTGCTCCGCACTCCAAAAGGTTTGTCCGTGGGTGGGGCATAAAGAAAAC
>CAIYOZ010000365.1 GCA_903927945.1 uncultured Bacteroidales bacterium
AGAGGAGATAGTATCGTACGAGAAATATTAAAAGAACCCCTAACCCCTGAAGGGGGATAGGAAACAGGGATAAGAAGGATTCAATCGTTTAATAAAATCTATTTAACTAATAGTTCAGTATACTAATTTAAACTCCCCTTTAGGGGTTGGGGATCATTCATATGAAAAAGAACATTGCCATTGTGGCGGGTGGAGATTCATCGGAAGTAGTGGTATCACTTAAGAGTGCCGCAGGACTTGAATCGTTTATGGATAAAGAGCGTTACAATATTTACATTGTGACTATCGTGGGAAAATGTTGGCAGGTAGAATTGTCGGATACAGAAAAGATTGCCATCGATAAGAATGATTTTAGTTTTACCAAAGATGGAATAAAAACCGTATTTGATTTTGCCTATATTACCATTCATGGTACTCCGGGCGAGAACGGCATATTGCAGGGTTATTTCGATTTAATAGGATTACCTTATTCGTGCTGTGGAGTATTGGCTGCAGCCCTTACCTTCAATAAGTTTGCCTGTAACACTTATCTGAAAAGCTTTGGGGTTAAAGTAGCCGAATCACTCGTGTTGCGCAAAGGACAAACAGTTAACGGTAATGAAGTAGCCCTGAAAATAGGATTCCCATGTTTTGTGAAACCCAATGTAGGGGGTAGTAGCTTTGGAGTGACCAAGGTAAAGGACATCGAACAGGTTCAGCCAGCCATTGCACATGCATTTAATGAAGGGGAAGAAGTGATGATCGAAGCCTATATGGCAGGGACAGAGCTTACATGTGGCATTTACAAGACAAAAACCAAAGCGCAGGTGTTACCGGTCACCGAAGTGGTGAGCGAAAACGAGTTCTTCGATTATGACGCTAAATACAAAGGGCAAGTGCAGGAAATTACTCCGGCCAGAATTAGTGATGCCTTAACCGAAAGGGTACAGAAACTAACTTCTGCCATTTACGATATCCTTGGTTGCAAGGGCATTGTGCGGATTGATTATATTATCTCGGAAGGCGAAGTGATCAACTTATTGGAGGTAAACACGACACCGGGCATGACCACTACGAGCTTCATACCTCAACAAGTAGCAGCCGCCGGATTGGACATTAAGGATGTGATGACAGAGATCATTGAGAATGAACTGAATTAAAACAAGTCAACTCAAAAAAAATGAAAGGCGGGATTGAATCTAATCAGCTTGATTTTGAGCAAATAGCTCATCTAATAGAAGAAGCACGGAACCGCGCTTACTATAAAGTTAATGAGGAATTAGTACTGTTGTATTTCAATGTAGGAAAGTTAGTTTCCGAACGAGTTTCACTGGGAAATTGGGGTGATAAAACCGTTGAGGAATTAGCTCGTTTCATTGAAGTGAAATATCCGGAAATGAAGGGTTTTAACCGGAGGGGCTTATTCCGAATGAAACAGTTTTATGAAACATACTCTGATTCCGAATTAGTGTCAACACTGTTGACACTAATTGAATCCGTAGAAACTAACAAAAATAGAATAGTGTCTCCACTGGTGACACTAATGCAATTACCTGATAATTACCTAAATGAAATAGTGTCACCACTGGTGACACTATTTCAAAAAGAGGAATACTTACTTACTAAATTTGTCTCCTTAATCCTTTCTCATATAAGTTGGACAAATCACCTTATGATTTTGTCAAAAACAAAAACACTTGAGGAGAAGCTCTTTTATTTACAACAAAGTATAACCGAAAAATTGTCAAAACGAGAGCTCGAACGTCAATTAAATTCTGCAGTATTTGAAAGAACCATGCTTTCTTCAAAATTTGTGTCGGCACTGCCGACACAATTTCCAACTGATCTATTTAAAGATCCTTATATTCTTGAGTTTCTTAATTTACCTGACGGATATACTGAACAAGATTTCGAAAAGGCAATCGTCATAAACCTTCAAAAATTCATTCTTGAAATAGGCAAAGGCTTTACCTATATGGGTAACCAATATCGATTGCAAGTAGGGAATAAAGACTATTACACCGATTTACTCTTTTACCATCGTGAATTACAGTCATTGGTGTTGTTTGAACTTAAAATTCAAGAGTTTGAACCTGAATTCTTAGGTAAATTAAATTTCTATCTCGAAGCACTAGACCGTGATGTGAAACGCCCAAATGAAAATCCAAGTATTGGAATTCTTCTTTGTAAAGGTAAAGATAATGAAGTTGTTGAATACTCATTAGCAAGGAATATATCACCGGCAATGATTGCTGATTACGAAACAAAATTGATCCCTAAAGACATTCTTGCAACTAAATTACGTCAACTGGTTGAACAACTTAGTAAAAATGAAATTGATTAAATCAGCTATAATTCAACGATATGAAAACATTCGACGAAATAACCCAACTCATCACTACTGAATTAGAACAAATCAACTGGAGTAAGGAACCAACAGGATTGTACGAACCTATCGGGTATGTGCTATCGTTGGGAGGAAAACGAATACGACCTGCCTTGACCCTTATGGCCTGTAATATATTTTCAGACCATGTAGAGCAAGCTGTTGATACAGCGCTTGGGTTAGAGATATTTCATAATTTCACCTTGTTGCACGACGACATTATGGATCGCGCAGATGTACGCAGGGGGCAACCTACCGTTCATAAAAAATGGAATGACAATACTGCCATACTTTCGGGAGACGTTATGCAGATTGCTGCTTATCAATTTATTGCCAGGACGCCTGCAGATCATTTAAAGAAAGTGCTTGACCTTTTCTCACAGACTGCTGAAGAGATCTGCCAAGGGCAGCAATACGATGTGGACTTTGAAAAGAGGGATGCTGTTAGCGCTGATGAATACCTGGAAATGATTCGTTTAAAGACTGCCGTTTTACTGGCATGTGCGTTGAAGACCGGTGCATGGATAGGTGGGGCAGGAGAGGAGGATGCACAAAACCTGTATGACTTTGGTATCAACATAGGGTTAGCTTTTCAGTTGAAAGATGATCTCTTGGATGTATTTGGAAATGAAGCTACCTTTGGAAAGAAAATAGGGGGAGATATTTTATGCAACAAGAAAACCTATCTGTTAATACATGCCCTCGAACTGGCAGTAGGAAATGAAGCCTCTGAATTGCAAAATTGGTTAAAGATTTCGGACGCCGGTTTAGCAGACAATAAAATCAAGTCAGTTACCACCCTTTACAATAAGTTAGGCGTAAAAGCCATTTGCGAAGACAAGATGGAGTTTTTCTATACAAAGGCCATCGCAAATCTGGATAATGTAAGAGTAGCGGAAAATAAAAAGCAAGAATTGAGAAATTTAGCAGAAAAATTGATGCACAGAAACGATTAATTTTTTTATCTTTGCAAGCAGAATAATGCTAATTTTAAAATAATTGTATGCCCTATCGCCGGTTACCCAATACAGATCAAGCCCGTTTACGTGCATTGCGTACGGCTATCCAGCAATCCGACAAAGAAAATTATGGTGATCAGGTAGTTTCCTACAAAACGATGAACGAAGCCAAAAACTACCTGGGAGGCTTCGAAAAACAACTTGCCCAATACCAGCAAATGTTGGAAAGCCAGGTATCAGCCAATAAGCGCTACCAACAAATTGTACACAACGCCCGCCTGTATATCTCCCATTTCATTCAGGTGTTTAATCTTTCGGTTATTCGCGGGGATATAAAAAAAGAACACAAGCTGTTTTATCAGTTGGACCAACATATACATACCGTACCTGACTTAAGTACGGAAGGTGCTTTGATCAATTGGGGTAAATGCATCATTGATGGTGAAAACGAACGACTGAGAAATGGAGGCTTACCAATTTATAATCCAACCATTGCTAAGGTAAAGGTACATTATGAAGTTTTCAAGGAATATAAATCCACTCAAAAACTACATCAAAGCACCACCAACAGGAATTGGGAAGATTTGGTAAATCTGCGTGAAAAAGGGGATTTGGTCATTTTAGATATCTGGAACCAGGTGGAAGCCAACTACAAAGATGAAAAACCTTTCACCAGGTTACTGAAATGTCAGGCATATGGGTTAGTGTATTATTATCGCAAAGGGGAAAAAGAACTGACTAAAATAGATGATTTATAATCATCTATTTATCTCTTACCATGTTATAACCTGTTTTCTCCCACAAGGACAATAATTCTTTCTACAATTTTATCTTTATCTTTCCCATCATATTCGGCTTTCAGGTTCGATCCAAATAATCGTGCTACACCCTGCCAAAAGAAAGCTGCCACACTTCCCCGATAGGCCTTGATTAATTCATAGGATGTTGCATTACATTCCCGGTCAACTAATTTAAGCAGCATTTTCCCCTGATTGATATTCATACTCTTCAGTGCAGGTTCATATTTCTTCAGCACTTGTTTTTCATACTGCGAAAGGTATTTCTTACGTTCTTTATCATCGGGCAGCGAAGCAAGTTTTTTATTTGTTTTATTTAATTCAAAGGCTATCAATCGGGCATATGGGAAAGTAAGCTTTACATCCCTGACAGTCATCCAGTAAAACTTTTCCTGAGATTTGTTCTTAAAATGTTCGGGGGGGTAAATATTAATGTTATTCAGATAGTACATCAACATAGTATCCTTCCCATTCTTCTCAACCCACACAATCGGCTCACCCGTTGGAACACTCAAATAAGCTTTTTGAGCAAACAGGTCTCCTGTCAGGATAGAAAGTAATAGTAAAGAAAACAGAACGATTCTTTTTTTCATAAAGTAGAAACTTAAAAAATGATTTATTTGTTTTGCGTATAGTAACAATAACTATTCCAAATAAATCAGTTGATGGTGTAATAGTTAATAATCTGCAATTATTTTATCCTTTTTACACTTTAAATATTAATAGTTGTTGTAGTATTTACATATTATTTCAGAAACACACAGCAGCAATGAAGAAAATAAAAACTTTAATCTGTATTCTGATTTTTTGTCAATACCTTTTTTCCCAAATTTCAACAATTATCCCTTCCTCAGAATCAATTGCTTCCACATCAGTTGCTGACATACACAACTGGAGTGCCTTTAATAACCCGGCCACGTTGGGTTATGTGGATAAACCTGAGGTTGGATTACTGTTTGAGAACCGTTTTATCCTCTCCGAGCTATCCACTAAGAGTGTTCAATTTGCATTACCAACCCCTTTGATAAATACAGGTATTTCTTTCTCTTATTTTGGCTATTCTCTCTATCATGAAATGATAGCAGGTATTGGATTTGCACGGAATTTCTCTGATAAATTTGCCATGGGTGTCCAGTTTAATTATTATACAGCCTTTTTTTCAGCATCAAACACGTATCGGGGTGTATTTATGCCACAAATTGGTTTAACAGTCCAGCTATCATCTTCTTTCAACATAGGATTCAACACATTTAATCCCTTCCAGGCCAATATTCAAACTGAGTATGTTATTAAACGCTTACCATCCATTTTCAGTATAGGCACAGGTTATTTTTTCTCCACTGATTTTGTATGGAGGACTCAGTTTGACAAGGAACTAAGTAGCAATTACAGGTTTGCCACCGGGTTTGAGTATCAAATGTTGAAGCAATTAGCACTTAAATTAGGTGCCTACAGTTCGGGTTATCTGGTACCTTGTATGGGTTTAGGACTCAAAACAGGCGCTTTTAAGATCGATTTGAACTGTGAAATACATCCGTTGCTCGGTTTAAATACGCTGGCTGCTATAAAATACAAGTTTTAAAAACAAATCATCACTAATTACTGAACTTTTGTGAAAAGTCTGGCTCTTTTTCTGGGGTTAATGATGCTATGCGCTTGTCCTTCAAGAGCACAGGATGCTGCGACGACTATTGAACAAACCATTACCGATATCTTTGAACAATATTCAGCGGAAATGAATGAATCGATTGATTACGATACTTTTTATGAAGACTTGATCCTCTGTTCCCGGAATCCGGTAAACATGAATAGAGCCACTCAGGAGGAATTGGAACGACTGCCTTTTTTATCGGATATCCAGGTCGAAAATATACTTGCCTATGTATATCAATTTGGCCCGTTAAGTACAATCTATGAGCTTCAACTGATAGATGGGCTTGATATGACGGATATTCGTCGGATGATTCCATTTGTCGTGGTGGGTGCTCGTGGTGGAACAAAGGATAAAATTTACTGGAACGACTTGTCGAAATACGGAAAGAACGAATTATACTTCCGGTTGGATAAAGGCCTTGAAACCAAGGAAGGCTATCAGTTTTTACCGGAGGAGGATGTAAATGCCCCGGAGACAAATGCAGGTAATTACCTGGGAAACAATCTTTATAATTCGTTCAAATACCGGTATCATTACAAAGACAGGGTGCTGGCAGGCCTCACCGCCGAAAAGGATGCCGGGGAGCAATTCTGGGGATCAACACATAAAGGATATGACTTCTATTCATTTTACGCGCAACTAAACGACTTTGGTAAATTCAAAACCATTGTGGCAGGTGATTTCCGTGCTAACTTCGGTCAAGGACTTGTACTTCACCCGGAATTCGGAATAGGAAAGACATCCTATGTGCTGAATGTAACTCCCCGAAACTCAGGATTAATGAAATATAGCTCGACTAATGAAGGTAATTTCTTTCGGGGAGGAGGTGTTACTATCCGCCTCGACAAGATAGACCTGACAGCTTTTTATTCCAATAAACAGATTGATGGTGATACTCTGAATGGATCATTTTCAGGTATATTGAATACAGGTTATCATCGTACCTTGACAGAGTTAGGTAAAAAGCATACAGTGAATCAGCAAATCATTGGTGGGAATGTTACCTATACCCATATGAACCTGCAAGTTGGAGCAACAATGGTCTATACATTGTTGGATAACAGGCTTGAGCCCAATAAATCAGTCTATAATTATTTTTATTTTTCGGGCAATGAACAAACCACCGGAGGAGTGTTTTACAGGTTGCGATGGAAGAAACTCAATTTGTTTGGAGAAACAGCCCTAACGAATAATAAAGCGGTTGCTACCTTGAACGGTTGTTTCTTCAATCCGGTATCGAAAGTAAGTCTTGTTGTGTTACACAGATATTATTCGCCTGAATATGATACATTTTATGCCTCCTCTTTTTCAGAGACATCGAGGGTCAATGATGAAAGCGGTTTATATTTCGGTGTGGAAGTACGTCCTTTCAGCAAATGGAAATTCGCAGGTTATGCTGATAGCTACCGCTTCCCATTGCCAAAATATGGCATCGATGAACCATCGTTGGGAAAAGACTATTTATTTCAGGCAGATTATGCGGCTAAACGAAACATTGCCATGTACTGGCGATTCAAGTTCGAAGAGAAACAAACCAACCTTACCACCACAGGAGCCATTATGCCGGTAGTGGTACCCTTGCAGAAAACTTCCCTTCGTTACAATCTTACCTACTCGGTAGGGAGGTTCGACTTTAAGAATATACTGGAAGAAAATCTTTCCCGGCAAGCCGGTGCTGATTGGACGTATGGTGCCATGGCATTACAGGATGTAAGTTATCATTTTCATCCATTCCCCCTAAAAATTGATTTCCGGTATCAGTTTTTTGACGCTGTGAACTATGAAAACCGGCTCTATAGCTACGAAAAGGATATCCTCTATGCCTTTTCCATACCCATGTACTATGGATTGGGAAGCCGGTACTATGTAAACCTTCAATATGACCTGACCAGACATTTTACGATTTGGTTTAAATTTGCTCAAACCATCTATGCCGATGACCGTGAATCATTAAGTAGTGGAAATGAGACTATTTCAGGAAACCGGAGGACAGATGTCAGGGCAATGGTAAGATGGGAGTTTTAAAAATTAAAAAGAGGAAGGAATACAAACATTCAAATTTAGAGATTAACCAAATCTCCAAAAAATAAATCAATTAAACTATGGAAACTAATCTGGAAACAAAAGTCACGGGATATCAGGATTTGTTGAATAGCATTTCTGAAACTTATGCTAACGGACGGCAAAAAGCGATAATGGCTGTAAATTCCAATATGGTGGAAACCTATTGGAAAATAGGACAATATATCATCGAATTTGAACAAGGTGGGAATGTGAAAGCTACTTATGGAAAAGCACTGCTGGAAAACCTGTCAAAGGATTTATTCTTGGTACATGGGAAAGGATTTAGCCGTTCAAATTTAAACAATATGCGATTGTTTTATCAACGATTTCCAATTTGTGAGGAACTTCCTCACAAATTGAGTTGGACACATTTTTGTGAATTGATTAAGATCGATGATCCTTTGGAGCGTTCATTTTATGAGAAGCAAACTATCCTGGAAAACTGGAGCACTACCGATTTAATCCGTCAAAAAAGATCTTCGTTATACTTACGGTTGGCGGCATCGAAAGATAAAGAAGGTATCTTGCAATTAGCACATAATGGTCAACTTACTCATCATCCGGTGGACATTATCAGAGATCCATGTGTGCTGGAATTTCTGCATATCCCCGAAGCCTTCCATTTGACAGAAACAGACCTTGAAAAGAGACTCATTGAACACTTGCAACATTTCCTATTGGAACTGGGTAAAGGATTTGCTTTTATCGGCAGGCAATACCGCATAACATTAGGAAACAGAAACCATTATGTCGATTTAGTTTTTTACCATCGAATTCTAAAATGCTTTGTATTGATTGACCTAAAAAAGGAAGAAGCCGGTTATGAAGATGTTGGACAAATGAACATGTATCTGGGTTATTTTGAAAAGGAAGAAAATACTGAAGGAGATAATCCACCCATTGGTATTGTGTTGGCAAAAGAGAAAGATGATTTACTGGTGGAATATGCCATGCATAATATCTCCTCCCTGCTTTTTGTGAATAAATACCAGCTCTATTTGCCAAATAAAGAAGAATTGCGACAAGAAATTGAACAGGTCATGAGAATTGAAAACAGGTAATATCATGCAAATTAACTGCTATTAATAATAATCAAAGAAGTAATTTTATTTTTGTTTTTCATTCAAAATGATTTATATTTGCAAACTAATCAAACAATTAAGGCGATGATACATTATGTTAAAATTGACGATAGTACTCCCACGGGAAAAAAGATTGTGAAAGACCTACGTCGTCATCGAAAAGCGGTTAAGTTTGAGAACCCAGCGGAAACCGGGATTGTTCCTGAAGGTTATATGACTGGAGATGAATTTTGGGATATAGCAAGACAAAATCTCGATAACATCTGTAAACAACATGGTTTATTATAGCAAATATTCTTTAGTTGATTTAAATGAAATATTTGTTGGATTGTTGACGTGGGAAAAACATCAGCTTGAGTATAGTCATGTTGTATCTTATATGAATGATTTAAAAAATATGTGTACATCATTGGACAGATATTCGTACCATGCTCCAAGCACTTATACAAAACATAAAAAACTCGGCCAATTTGTATATAGATATAGACGAAACAAGAATACTACATGGTATATAATTTATAATAAGGACGAATATAACAATGTCTTTATTCAACGTATTCTTTCTAACTATTCTTTAGAAAACTCTGACCAATAATTCCTATTATTCGTCAATTGATAAAGATATATCAGAGTATATTCATCCTTTTCATCCTACAGCCTTTACTCTTTAGAGTGATCAAAACGAACTAAAGAAATAACTCCTTGATTATCTGAAACTATATACCTTAAATTACCTCATTTTTGTCGTAATAGCAATTCCTGACATTCCCCCCGAAAACATGTTCTAAAGCATGTTACCTAAATTTACCATATCAAAATCAGAATTTCCAACCGCTTGGAAAACCAACAGTGTATTTTTGTTGCATAGAAAATGAGTACCCAATTTTATACTGCAACAAAAATGGAAAATGTCTACTTAAAAAAATCGCCTTATTTAAACACTGATATTCAAACAGCCGAATTACTTGCCGGTTTTATTAATGGTGATGCGGCTGCTTTTTCAAAGTTGTATAACTTGCATGTCAATATGCTGTATAATTACGGTTGCAAACTGACGAAAGATGTTGAATTGTTGAAAGACTGCATTCAGGATGTGTTTATAAAAATCTATAACAAGCGGACAGAGCTGGATACGGTGACGAACTTCAAGTCGTATATTATTATTTCCTTGAAAAATAAGCTGTGCGATGAAAGCCGGAAACGTATTAATCTATCTGACATAGCCGTGGAAGAGCTGGATGTGATTTCAGGGGATAATTTGGAGAAAGATTATATTGACAACGAGAAAGAGATGTTGGATAATGTATTTGTTGCAAAAATTCTTGATGAATTGTCACCACGCCAGCGCAAAGCAATTGTGTTGTATTATATCGAAGAGAAAAAATATGAAGAAATCTGTGCTATCATGGACATGAATTACCAGTCGGTGCGGAATCTTATTCACCGTGGTATTTCGAAATTACGTACTTGTACTGCCTGAATTTATAAAATTACTTAATTAATTATTTATTTGAGTACAAAATGTTATATTTTTACGTTTTAGAATAAAAATGCAACATTTTGAATCCAACGACTGATCCGCGCATACTGAGCATCCTGGTTAATGATGATTTTATTAACTATGTGCTGAATCCTAATCTTATCCTAAAGGAAAAGTGGGAGGATTATTTAAGCCTACACCCCGAAGATACTCCGTTGGTGAATGAAGCAAGAAAGATTTTACTTGGGGAATCGCAATCAGAAGAACTTACGAACGAAGAAGTTTTCGAGTTAGAAAAACGCATTTTCAATAAATGTGGTTTGACTGTCTTTTAAACAATTTCTCAAAAATCATTTCCTTCCTAGCTTTTAAAGTATCTCCTTTTGCATTACCACCACACTTTCGACTTTTTGGTTCACTGATTGTCTGATAGTATACTCCTTCTCCGCATTGATCTGTATGATTCATTATTCTTTTTTGTAACGACTGCTTCTTTAATTAAATGGAATTAAAGGTACTTTGAGGTTCGATATTCATATTTAAAAAGGTATGTTGACTCAAAAAATGATAAAAAAGATTTGAAATTTGACATACAGTCAAATATATAGCAAAAACTGCCATCTCTACATTGCAATTTTAGAATAATGATGTACCTTTGCACAGTTTTTCAGCCCGTAGACGATTGCCTCCTGCCGAATACCACTTCATAAAACATTCTACACAATGGAATTATTAGAAAAAATTATGGCACGTGCCAAAGCAAACATACAACGTATTGTATTGCCCGAAGGTACCGAAATCCGCACGTTGAAAGCTGCGGATATTATTCTGAAAGAAAAGGCAGCAAAACTGATCCTGATTGGTGATGCATCCGAAATCAAGAAACTGGCAGCCGAAAACGGTTTGTCGAACATTGCAGGGGCTACAATTGTTGATCCTGAAACGGATTCAAAAATGGGCGAATATGCCCATTTATTGTTTGAACTGCGCAAGAGCAAGGGTATGACAATAGAAGATGCTACCCGGTTATCGAAAGATCCCTTATACCTGGGTTGTTTAATGATCAAAAACGGGGATGCTGACGGCGAACTGGCAGGAGCAAGGAATACCACGGGCAATGTACTTCGCCCGGCTTTTCAGATCGTAAAAACTCTGCCCGGAATAAAAGTGGTGTCAGGTGCATTGTTGATGTTTACACCCACTCCACAATATGGAGAAAACGGATTGCTGGTATTTGCCGACTGTGCCGTAAATCCAAACCCTACGGCGGAAGAACTGGCACAGATAGCCATCTGTACGGCCGATACAGCTCGGGTTATTGCCGGGTTCGAACCGAAAGTGGCTATGCTGAGTTTCTCCACCAAAGGGAGCGCGAAACACGAATTGGTGGACAAAGTGGTCGAAGCCACCCGGATCGCCAAAGAAATGGCACCCACTCTGCAAATAGATGGCGAAATGCAGGCCGATGCAGCGCTTGTTCCTTCGATCGGGGAAAGCAAGGCTCCCGGTAGCAAGATTGCCGGACACGCCAATGTATTGGTTTTCCCTGATTTGCAATCTGGAAATATCGCCTATAAACTGGTGGAACGTTTCTCAGGTGCACAGGCTGTGGGACCCATCTTACAAGGAATGGCAGCACCCATCAACGATTTGTCAAGAGGATGTTCTGTAGATGATATTGTGAGGATGATTACCATTACAGCGAACCAGGCTATTGGTTAAGTAGTAAACTAAGTTAATTGGTTAATTGGTTGATTGGTTAAATAGTTTGTTTTTAACCAGTTTCCATAGTTACAACCTCAAACCCTAATCAACTTATTTAACTAATTAACCAATCAACTAATTAACCAATCAACTAATTAACCAACATATGAGTGACGAAATAATAGAAGCGATTGAACGATACGGATTAAGTAAACGTAACAGGAACAGGACGTTATTTTCGCGTATCGGCGTGGTGGGCTGCGGCAAGGAGGGAAGCGTAATTGCCACCACAGCTGCACTCAACGGCATAGAAGTAGTATTCCTGGAGCCCAATGTGGAGGCTATTGCCAATTCGTACTCCCGGATTGAAGGGAAACTGGACAAAAAGATTCAGAACTGGGGATTGACCGAAAATGAAAAGAAAGCGGTCATTGGCAGGATTACAGGTACTACCAATTACGACGATTTCAACGGGTGCGACTTTGTGATTGAAGCGATCCGCTACCACGACCAAACGGGCGAACGACGGGTGATCCAACGAAAAGAAGTATTTAAGGAACTGGAACGGGTACTTTCCCCTACCGCCATTATAGCCTCGAATGTATCCACGGTTATTGTCACCGACCTGGCTTCGGAACTTGTACATACTGATCGTTGCATAGGACTGCACTTCCTGTCGAATGTACCCGATTCACAAATCATTGAGATAGTACCGGGGTTGAATACGTCGGCTGAAACCTTCGATAAGGTATGTCATTTTGCACGGCTGATCAATCATCAATTTGTGCAGGTCATGGAATCGGCAGGTCTGGTGAGTATTAGGTTATTCCTGATTCAATTGAATGAAGCCTGTCAGATTTTGATGGAAGGCATATCGAACGTGGAAGATATTGACCGCGTGTTGACGGTAGGTTTTGGTCACCGATCCGGAGTATTCCGTACTGCTGATCAGATGGGGATTGAAAAGATTGTCAGGTTGCTCGAAAACCTGTGGGAAGAATACGGAAGTATCAAATACAAGCCATCACCTATCCTGTTAAGGCTTTTCAGGGCGAAACATTTTGGGGTAAGTACACTGAAAGGTTTCTACAACTACGATGAGTCTGGAAATATAATCAAATAAGGAGGAACTGAAACATGAAGATATTAGTATTGAACTGCGGAAGTTCATCGGTAAAATATAAATTGCTGGACATGGAAACCAATGAAGTATTGGGATCCGGTGGAGTTGAAAAGATTGGGATGAAAGGTTCGTTCCTGA
>CAIYOZ010000366.1 GCA_903927945.1 uncultured Bacteroidales bacterium
CCGATCTAGAACCAAAGGTGGAGGAAACCCTTACAGATAATCATTCATACTTTTATGCTCATCGAATCATCACATTATTATATCAAATCATCTGTACATTTTATCCCTTCCATACTGTTATTTCCTTTAAATTCTCTATTTTTGTAATGTGAAATTTCAATTGAGATCACTTAATATGAATCGTGTTATGAAAAAGCTCCTTTTTATAGTTGCCTTGTTCCTTCATCTTGCCCTGGTGGGTCAGACGACTTATCGCACACAAATTTTCAATTCCAAGATTAAAACATTACAAATTGGGATTGTCGGCGTGAAGGTGGGTTTGCCTATTATTCAGTTAGCAGGCCAGGAAGTATTGCAGGTTAGCTTTGACGAAATGTCACGGGAGCAACATTCGTACAGTTATAAAGTGATTCATTGCAATGCCGACTGGACGCCTTCAAGCCTGAATACCACAGAATACCTGAGCGGGTATACCACCTCTAACATAACCGACTACACCACTTCCCTGAATACTACTTATTTGTATACCCATTATTCTTTTTTAATGCCAAATAATGATATGGGATTTAAAGTGTCTGGGAATTATGTGGCCATTGTGTATGAGGATAATAAGCAGGATGATCCAATTGCTCGAGCTTGTTTCTCAGTTGTGGATCCAAAGGTCAATATTACGGCAACAGTTCGTGGGAATACCGATACGGAACTCAGCGGACGATTGCAACAGCTTGACTTCGAAGTGGCGCTGAACGGGTATGTGGTGCGTGAGGCTTCCGAAGAACTTAAGGTGGTGGTTAGGCAAAACAACCGGATCGATAATCAGGTAACCGACCTGCAACCGACCTATTTTTCAAATTCCAGTTTGCGTTACATCAATAACAAGGCATTGATTTTTGTAGGTGGCAATGAATATCACAGGTTTGACATTTCGTCGGTATATGCTGCTGGTGAAGGTGTAGCTTCCATTCCTTTTATCAACGAACATTACGAGGCTTTTCTATACGACAATAAAATTCAAAGTTCAAAACCCTATGTATACGACCAGGATGTGAATGGTAAGTTTATCATCAACATGCAAAGAGCACAAAATGATGATACGGAAGCCGATTACATGTTGGTTCATTTTAATTTACCGGCGAAACAGCCTTTTTTTGACGGCCAGTTATACCTGGGGGGAGAATTTAATTACAACCTGATCAACGATGCTGTCAGACTGAAATATGATGGGAAAACAGAAAGTTATACAAAATCAATTTTGCTGAAGCAGGGCGGTTATAATTATCAATACTGGTTTGTACCAAAAGGAGAACAAAAGGCCTCACCCGAACGGGTAGATGGTAGCTACTGGCAAACCAACAATGAATATACCATTTATATCTATCACCGACCATTCGGAGAAAGGTATGATAAACTGGTAGGAATGAAGGTGGTGGATTGAGACTGTTCAGTGTTCAGTGTTCCGTGTTCAGCGTTGTTTGAAGAGTTTGAAGAGTTTGAAAAGTTTGAAGTTCCGTGTTCCGTGTTCAGCGTTCCGTGTTATGTTCGATGTCCAACCAATCAACCAATCAACTAATTAACCAATCAACTTAATTAACTAATTAACCAATCAACCAATTAACCAATAACCAATTAACCAATAACCAATTAACTAATTAACCAATTAACCAATATGCAGGTATACAAATTCGGTGGTGCATCAGTACGATCAGCGGAAGGAATCAAAAATATATATCGGATAGTTTCGGAAGTAAAGGATCAGCTTTTTATTGTAATCTCAGCCATGGGGAAGACGACCAATGCCCTGGAAGGAGTCTTAGATAATTTCATGAAAGCTGATCATCAGGCCTCATTGGATAAACTGGCCGAGGTAGAGACTTTTCACAAAGATATTATTACTGAATTATTCGAACGTCCTGAAATTGGTTTAGCTGCCATTGAACCGTCCTTTGAGGAACTGAGGAATTATGTTACCACAGGGATAGGCGATGATTACGACCGTTGGTATGACAGGTTGGTGTCCTATGGTGAAATAATATCCACCCTCATTGTGTCAGCCTATCTTTCAGAATCAGGCATTGAGAATGTATGGCTTGACCTGCGCAGTTTGATAGTTACCGACAGCAATTTCAGGGAAGCCAATGTGCGGATGGAAGAGTCGCAGGCAAGACTTCAGGAGAGTGCTGATTTTACAAAGAATCGTATTTATATCGGACAAGGATTTATAGGAGCTAATATTAAGGGCGATCCTACCACGTTGGGACGTGAAGGTTCCGATTATTCGGCAGCAGTGGTAGGTAACCTGCTCAATGCGGAAAGTGTGACGATTTGGAAAGATGTACAGGGTGTCCTGAATGCCGATCCAAGGTTATTTAATGATGCAGTGCATATTCCGGAACTGACATACCTGGATGCAGTTGAATTAGCTTATAGTGGAGCCCAGATAATACACCCCAAAACGATAAAGCCACTCGAGAATAAACAGATTCCACTTTATGTCCGGCCGTTTGGAAGCCCAAAGGAAGCAGGGTCGGTCATTAAACAAACGATTGATCAACCGATAAATGTTCCGGTGCTCATCGTACGGAAAAATCAGGTGTTGATTACTGTTCGTCCGCGTGACTTCTCGTTTGTATTAGAAGAGAGCCTGTCGAAGGCATTTTTAGTAATGAATAAGCACAGGCTTAAAGTAGCCATGATACAAAGTTCGGCTATCAGCATATCCGTGTGTGTGGATAATAGCCGCTATCTGGCAGGAGCAATTGACGAACTGGGGAACGACTTTAAGGTGACTTATAATGATGGATTGGAATTACTCACTATTCGCGGGATTACCGACGAAATAGTTCATAAAACTACTGAAGGAAGGGTTATCTTGCTGACACAACGAACCAGAAGGAGTGGAAGGTTCCTCATGAAAGAAATTTAATCAGGAATAGATTTAAGATTAGAATAATTTTTCCACAAGAGGTATCAGCAAGGCAGTCATGATTCCCATGATTCCAATGGCTAATCCACTGATAGCACCTTCTACGGCCCCTATTTCCATGGCACGGGCAGTTCCCAGAGCATGGGCAGAAGAACCCATGGCAAGCCCTACCGCAATTTTACTTTTGATACCCATCCGGCGAAGGATGACAGGTCCCACTAATCCACCAAATAAACCGCAAATCACAACAAAGGCAGCGGTAAGGGCTGGGATACCTCCGTTCTTTTCAGACAGACTAATAGCAATAGGTGTTGTCACAGATTTCGGGGCCAGAGAAGCCATCAGAATGTGATCGGCGCCTAAGAGCTTTGCAATCAAAATAACACTCACGATTCCAACAACACTTCCCACAAATACGGCAGTAAGAATAGAAATCACATTCCCCCTGATATGTTCGATTTGAGCGTAAAGAATGTACCCTAATGCCACTACACTGGGTCCGAGCATGAAGTTGAGTATACGGGTTTGGTTGCAAAAAGTAGCATAATCGATACCCGTTAGTTTTAAAAATGGAATGATAATGAGCATCGATATCAATAGAGGCTGTAAAAGAGTGATTTTTGTCTTTTTGTAAATAAAGACTCCCAATAGAAAGGTGCCCATCACCAGGGTAAGCAGGAATACCTCACTACTAATCAACGGACGGATTTGATCGATTAAATTATTCATGATTATTTCCTTTTTTTAATCTTCTTTTCTCGATGGTCTCCTGTGTCAGTGCCACAGTAATGATGGTAAGTACCGTACTGACTGAAATAGCTGCAATGATCGCAACGAATGATGTAGAAAATAATTTTACAAAAACCATTAATCCTACACATGCCGGAATGAAAAACACAGCCATGTTTTTTGTAATGACTATGGCTACATCCTTGACATTCTCGGGTTTAATAATTTTGAAGAATAAACACAAGAAGAGTAAAATCATGCCGATGACGCTTCCGGGAATATAGCCATGAATAACCAGACTAAGCATTTCACCCAGAAAATAAAAAAGGAGAATATAGAAGGAACCTTTTATCATGACGATTTTCTAATTAAAAGAAATAACTCGCAGTAGCAACAATCCTGTTATTGCATACAGAATATGGATTAGCCACCCGACCGTTACTTTTCAATGTGCCATAACTGGCAGAGGTAAAATCATATTCCAACCCAACATTAAAATTAGGCAGATTATAGCTGACATTAGGTGAAATGCGGTATAACCGGTCTAATAATAGTTGGTTGTCAGCTGTATATCCGTTGCCATATGCTGTAAATTTATGATCACTATTAGCCATCAGGCTCTTATTAGTTCCAAGGTTTTGTGATAACCCAACGAAAGCACCTACTTGCCAGGTCTTACCGTATACTGCATTTAACCATGAACTGACGATATTGAAATTTGTATACGTGTTTGCACCGGTTAATGGATTTATTCCGCTTATACCATATCCGCTAAGCATTTGTTGGTCAGTAAGGTTTTCACCCAAAAAAGATTTAGCCTTTAGTTGAAACTTCTGATTTGTATACTGGGAATAAATAGCTGCACTCACTGAAGAAATTTCTTCCACCAATGGTTTTATTGTTTTATAATCCAGACTTACCCCCGAAGTCCAATGTGTTGTTTTGAATTCGCTTCCAAGAAACATATCGGGTAGCATCGCATTTTTCAAATAGCAAGCTGAAGCTCCCTGAGGTCCTTGCGAGAGATATTGCATTTCATATACTGCAGCAGCAATAAATGATACAGTAGAGTTTAAATTATGGACCAATCTGATTTGTGGACTGCGGTTGTTAGGTTGAAATGGGGCACCGGCATCACATTCAAGTACAATAGGGGCGACATTACCATACAAAGGATGCCAGGTTTGACCCAACAACAATTCAGTCTTCTTCCAGTTCAATTTAAAATATGCCTGCCGTAGGCGAATGACATAATAGCTGGTTCCAAATCCTGCAAAGTCAGTCTCAATCTTAGCCGATGAACTTGCACCTAAGACCGATCTCCCTTTAAAATCAACCCCAATTCGTGAATTAACGCTTAGCATTTCGGCCTGAGGCGATGCATTCAAATCAACCCCTGTTGAATTAAGTGAAACTGGTTTTGGGTATAAATAAAATAAGCCATCGATTGATTCACTGTTCATTCTGGAATTATAATAAAAATCATTCCTGACAAAACCATATATTTTGATAGTTGAAATGGAATCTTGAGCAAATAGAATAGTTGAAAAGGAAAGTAAACAAAGGAGTAGATATTTCTTAAAAAACATAGAAAAAACATTAGGAATGAATGAGATCTTGATAATAAATATTTAATATGGAATTTAACCTTGAAAAAACAAATGTTCTATAAGAATTTTAATTGCCATTCCAATTAAAATAAAACCACCAATCATTTCCACTTTTATATGGAATCTTTTGCCAAAATGAACTCCTATGAATGATCCTGCAAAAGTGAAAAGAAAACTTATCAGCCCAATAATGGTCACAGCTTTCCAAATTATGTCATGATAGGGAACAAAGACTATTCCGGTGGCAAAAGCATCTATACTGGTGGCAAGTGCAAGAGAAAGAAGAGAAGTCCATGTATAATGATTTATTACTATATCCGAATCCGGATCAATTGGCCTATATCCTTCAATAATCATTTTTCCCCCAATAAGTGATAATAATCCAAATGCAACCCAATGGTCTATTTCTTTTATGTATACAATAAAACTGGCTCCTGCAAAATAACCGATTAAAGGCATGACAGCCTGGAATAATCCAAACAATAATGCCATTCGAAAAGTCAGCCAAAAGAAATGTTTTTTAGCGCGAATTCCCTTGCTGATGGATACAGCAAAACAATCCATAGCTAAACCAATACCGATAATGATAATTGAGAGAATATCCATTTGAAAGGATTAATAAAAATTGAAAGGGGGTAAATTAAAAAAGAGTAAGTAGTAAGATACCTGAAAATATTCTTACTGCTTACTCTTTACTTTTATTTAGAACATAGATTTTACCTGGTCGTATACATTTTTTCCGGTAAATCCTAATTTTTCATCCAACACTTTATAAGGAGCTGAATAACCAAATGATTCGAGACCGAAAATTTTACCATTGGCACCTACCAAACCTAACAAGTTGACAGGAAGACCAGCTGTCAGACCGAAAATTTTAGCACCTTTAGGAAGTACACTTTCCTGATATTCCAATGATTGTTCACGGAATAAACCTTCAGAAGGTACTGATACCAATCGAATTTTAACTCCATCAGCACGGAGTAAAGCTGCTCCTTCATAAAGTGTAGAAACTTCTGACCCGGAAGCAACGAGAATAACATCATAATTATCATCACTTTCTACTATGTAAGCTCCTTTATGTGCTTTGTCGGCATCAATTTTTCTTGTGGAACTTGTAGGAAGATCCGCAATGTTTTGACGTGATAGAATCAATGCTGTAGGAGTCTTCGTGTTTTCAATAGCCATTTTCCAGGCAACTGTCCCTTCTTCTACATCGGCTGGACGTAAAACCAGCATAGAATTATGACCTTTGTGGTTCTTTAGTTTCTCTAATAACCGAATCTGAGCTTCTTGTTCAACAGGTTCATGGGTTGGACCATCTTCTCCTACACGGAACGCATCATGTGTCCATATGAATTTTACAGGTTGCTCCATTAATGCAGCCATACGTACTGCCGGTTTCATGTAGTCTGAGAATACAAAGAAAGTAGCGCATGCAGGAACGATTCCACCGTGTAGACTCATACCAATACTAATTGCAGCCATGGTCAATTCGGACACACCGGCTTGAAGAAATGCACCTGAAAAATCGTTTTTGGTAAATGCCTTTGTATTTTTAAGAAATCCATCAGTCTTATCTGAGTTCGATAAATCGGCACTGGCCACTACCATATTTTCAACTTGTTTAGCCAGTTCACCTAATACCGTCGCTGAAGCAGCTCTTGTTGATTGATTAGGCTTTTGTACAATTGCATCCCAGTTTACAGTTGTTTTCCCTGAAAAGAAGAAGTCCATTTTTTTTGATAACTCAGGATTCTCGTTAGTCCAAATGGTTTTTGCTGCATACTTTTTTGTTACAATTTCTTTCAACTCTTCAGCACGCTTTGCATATAAAGCTTTGGTTTCGTCAAAAAGGACGAATGAATTCTCCGGGTCACCACCAAGGTTTTTGATTGTTTCAGCAAAAGAAGCTCCACCCTCGCTAAGCGGCATACCATGAGTTGCACACTGACGTTCAAAGTTGGAACCATCAGCTTTCAAGGCACCCTTACCCATAATTGTTTTCCCAATGATAATGGTCGGTTTATTTAATTCTGCTTTTGCCTCTTTTAATGCTGTACGAATTTCTACGGCATCGTTACCATTTATCTCAATGACTTTCCAACCCCAGGCCATGTATTTTTGAGCCACATTTTCACTTGTTACAGCATTGGTCTCTGTGGAAAGTTGAATGTCGTTTGAATCATAGAACATTATTAAGTTGCTTAATCCAAGATGTCCTGCAATACGACCTGCACCTTGTGAAATTTCTTCCTGTACGCCCCCATCTGATATGAATGTGTAAATAGTCTGGCTCATTACTTCGCCAAAACGGGCTTTTAAGAAATTTGCAGCTATGGCTGCTCCAACTGCATACGTATGTCCTTGTCCCAATGGCCCGGAAGTATTTTCAATTCCTCGCATAACGTCAACTTCCGGATGACCGGGAGTTGGACTGCCCCATTGGCGAAACTGAGCTAACTCATCCATAGTGTATTTACCGGTACATGCAAGTACAGAATAAAGCATTGGTGACATATGACCCGGATCCAGGAACATTCTGTCCCTACCTTCCCATGTCGGGTTTTGTGGGTCATATTCCAGAAACTCAGAATAAAGTACATTGATATAATCTGCTCCGCCCATAGCACCTCCGGGATGACCCGATTTTGCTTTCTCAACTGTTGAAGCTGCCAGAATTCGGATATTGTCCGCTGCTTTGTTTAAAATTTGAATTGAATTCATACGTAATTGATCTGTATTATTTTTTATTTATTTGGTTTTTTATTTCTTGAACAGATGAAACTTTGGTGTTTTTTAATTGTTTTTTTTGAGGCCAGAAATGATAGCCCAAGGTGTAATTAAATCCCCAATTAGCCCCGTTATTTTGACCAAATCCAGGGATATACCAGGGTGCTACCTTACCAGGAGTATCCTGACTGATTAAATTTTTGTTTCGGATTGTCCAACCCATATAGAAGTTTTTTATTACTTCAACTTGAACACCGACCACAAATTCATACCAAACCTTTGTAGTGGCCTGGTTTGTGAAATTAAGAATTTGAGAACCACCCCAGTATTCATCCGTAACTGCAACATTTGTTACATTATATGAAAAATGACTCGTTCCTAATCGCACACCGGCAATAAATAAATTATTAGTTGGTTTGGAATCTGGTTTCTTTTTTCTGAGGTTAAAATCAACTCCTATTCGTTCAAATAATCCGTTTGTCTTAAAGACGGAGTTATCGGGGGTTACCTTGTTTGCTCCTGCTAATCCTAATTCAATAGTCGGAAATATCTTATGTTTTAAATCTAATTGTAAACCACCTTCCATTGAGTATAACACATTATTTGACAATGAAGGAATAGCCAATGCACCGAGATCGGCATGTACGGTAAATCCGTTCATCCATTTGGTAGAATCCGGTGGCATAACTATTTGTTTCTTCTTTTGTGCACTTGTGGTTATGACCGTCAGGCAAAAGAGCAAACTATTTATATAAACGAATATTCTCCGCATTGAGGGTATTTACGTCGTGATTAATAATTCGAACTGAGTCAATGTAATGGTTGGTAATTTTCGCTGAATCTATGGCATGAGTAATAATACAACCACATTCCAACGATAAATAATCATTTATATTTGAATGATAAATAGTCAATGTGTCAATAACAGCATTGAAATTAATTTTAAACTTTGACTGAGGTGCCACATTATTTAATGGCAAATTTATACTGCTCAATCTGTTTTTGCTGTTATTGTACAATATGGAATCAACCAATAAGTATTGATTTGTTGATGGGTTAAGTTTCACTCCCCGAACAGTCAAACTATCGAAACTCAGACTAGATATTGAGTAAACTTTTGTTGTGTCATTGTAATTCACATGATAAAAACCGGCCGTGAGTTTTACATATCTCGTTTGAGTGCACGTGTCATCAGTGACACATGAAACATTCAATAAAGAAAGAAATATTAGTAGTATAAAAATTGCTTTTTTCATTCAATTATTAATCGGATTAATAAATAAGAGTTGATTATCTGTATTAAAAAAATAATCGCACTTCGTTCTTGAGCATTTCAATGGCCAGTTCAGAAGGTGTATGTTCACTTGAATTATAAACCTGAATAATTCGTTCTGCCAGTTCAGTTGCAGAATTCATAGGATTGTATTGAGATGCACATGTATTGATGAGCCGAAGCAGACTTTCCTGAGCAGCCCGTATACTATTCCAACTTTCATTACTTACATAAATTTGTTGCGAAATGTTATGTGAAAATTCTTGTCGTATATTTGATAATAATTGAGTATGAAGTTCCATGTTTGTCATTTCAGGTTTTGCTAACTGAACGATTAATGTAGAAGGGGTGGTGCGCTCTAACACAAGTATTAGCCTTTCATATGCCCGCAGTCGTAGGGGAGTAATGATAGAAGTACTTTCTTTACGTAATTCAAAATTACGTCTTTTTACTTCGTTTCGCAACAATTTATCAATCATCAGATATGCAGTTAACAAAACGAGTAAAGCCGGTAATATTATTTTAAGAATCTCTATTGTTTCCATACGTGTGCCGCGTTGTCCATGACCATCCCCACTGAGCGAATC
>CAIYOZ010000367.1 GCA_903927945.1 uncultured Bacteroidales bacterium
CACGAGTGCAATTAAGTTAATAAATGTATTATAGTATTGTTAGCCTAATTATTTGTGGATTTTCCATTTTTTACAATATTTCAAAGAACGCTTTTAAAACAATAATTACACAGCCTGTTCAGGGGCTTGGGGCAGATTACAAACCAACAACCAATTAACCAATCAACTCAAAAGATTACTTCTTTCCCAAAAGGAGTCAAAGCCAGGCCTGCCAGCTTGAAATGCTGCCTGGCAAAAGGAATGCCGATAATAGTTATGGCAAATAGAAGTCCGAAGATAAGATGGGTCAGGCTAATCCAGAATCCGCCGATAAAGATCCAGATCAGGTTCATAATAGTTGATAAACAGCCTGAACTATGGGATATAAGACGTATTTGAGTGCCGAAGGGCCAGAGGGCAACTATGGCTAACTTCAGGGTTTGAATGCCAAAGGGTATTCCAACTATAGTAGCCATGAGCAGCAAACTTGAAACAAGGTATTCGATTGAAATGAGTATTCCACCGAATACAAGCCAGATGACATTTAGCAGGAGTTTCATGGAAGCGGTTTACGATTATTTTTAATCATATTAATAATTTCAACAAACAGTATTCCGAATAATATACCAACTGCACCTAGGTTCAAGTTCCATAAAATCTTTCATTCTAACATATGTTCAATTACAAAAAAAGTGAATACCAGTCTGATATATAATCATCCCGACTGACAGAATACTTTCATTGGCGCATTAGTTATTTTTTCTGCATAATTTTGGATGCAATGAAGGCAAACAAACCTAATACCAAACCGGAAATGATTCCAATTATTGGGCCTGTCATCAGCATCATTAACCTTGGAGAATACGGAGACGGCATTTTAGCCATCATCTCTACCTGTTGCGGATGATTATCCATATAGGTATGAAAGAATAGTATATGAATGGCAGTAATCCAGATACAATTGGCTATGCTAACCAAAAAACCTGTCAAAAAGTACCTTTCCGAACTTTTCAATGCGATAAAGTAGGCGCAAATCATAAAGATCAATAGCCATAAAATTGGTTCCAAACTTGAAGGTATCCAGGAAACAGTGGCCACCGCCATTGCCAATCCATAGAGCGATAATTGAAAAATGAGCCTGTAGTTCATATAAATAAAATTAAGATAAGACTAAAATATAAATATCCGGTGACTAATACCAAAAGTTCAATGGTTGATTTACGAGTCAGAGGTTTTTCTTTCAGATTTGTTTTTATCTAATAGAATGTAGATGATAGGCAATATCCCCAGTGTATTGAAAATAGCAATACAAATGAACCACGCCAGCTCGTTATTGCGACCGGCTTTCCACATGCCAATTAATTTCCAGATACCATCCCAGAGTGCACAAAAGATGAATACTGGAATCAGCCAGGAAAATGTGATAATGAATTGTTGCAATCTTTCCATCTTGATTTGATTTTAAAGTTCGTAATTATCAATATCATTATTCAACCTAAAGATTAAGTTTAATTATTCAGATTTATGAATACTTGCAAATGGAAAAAACTTTAAACAAAGATAAAACACCAAATTAATCTTTTAGTTTATTTTACAACTTAATGTACTAAAATAGTTGATTGGTTAATTATGTTAATTGACCTTTGTATTCTTAGTATTAAGACAGCACTTATGAGTTTCTATGTGGTATTATGTGGCCATACATGAATTACGACATTCTGTTTTTGTAGTCTTCATATCCGAATTCACGAATAAGCCTGAATTCATTATCTTTTGTCCACATCCCCATCCCGGGGTGAGAAACTCCGTTAAACATGGTAGTCTTTACCATGGTATAATGAATCATATCTTCAAATACAATTCGTTCTCCTATTTTCAGTTCCTCTTCAAACGACCAGTCCCCATAAAAGTCTCCCGACAGGCAGCTATTCCCACCCATACGATAGGTTGGTTTACCGGGAATAGCATTGGTGGCTCCCACTATCGTTGGTTTGTACGGCATTTCAAGGCAATCTGGCATATGGCAGGCAAAAGACACATCAAGCATAGCAGTTTTGATTCCTTTATTCTCTACGATATCGATGACACTCGATACCAATACCCCGGTCCTCCATACAAATGCACTTCCCGGCTCCAGTATGATCTGGAGATGGGGGTACTTTGCTTTAAATGATTTCAAGAGAGATATCAAATGTTCCACATCATATCCTTCCCGGGTCATTAGGTGTCCGCCACCCATATTCAACCACTTGATCTGAGAAAAGAACCTGCCAAATTTATCATCCACCACATTCAACGTCTTTTCGAGATCATAGGAAGAAGATTCACATAACGTATGAAAATGTAATCCTTCTACTCCTTCAGGCAATTTATCACCCAGCAAATCAGCAACCACCCCTAACCTGGAGCCTGGTGCACATGGATTGTAAAGATCGGTTTCTACATCCGAGAACTCGGGATTGATACGCAACCCGCAGGAGATATTATTGAATTGCGTTTGCGGATAAAACCTTTCGAATTGTGCCAACGAATTAAAGGTAATGTGGCTGCTGCAATTCATGATAGCAGGAAATTCCTTATCGGTATAGGCAGGTCCATAAGTATGTGCGGGACTTCCCATTTCTTCAAATGCCAGGCGGGCTTCGGCCAATGAACTGGCTGTAGAAAAATGTATGTATTCCCGGATAATGGGGAACACACTCCACATGGCAAAAGCTTTGAATGCAAGAATGATCTCTACTCCGGCCCTTTCTTTCACCAATTTGATAAGTTCCAGGTTCCTTCGTAATGATTTTTCGTCAAGAACGTAGCAAGGGGAGGGTATATTACAGTAATCCATGACTATGATTAGTATGATTAAAAATGATTATTATGTATTTGATTTGAACAAATGCAAATAATTGTTGCAAAGATAACGATTTTAAATAAAATGGGAGTACAACTTAAAGTCATACTCCCAACTATTACCTTTAAACATTTGTCGAACGATTAAACCTTATAATTCCAGATCCACATTAAACAATTCATGCCAGGGTAGCCCTTGAATGTTTAATTGTTCCATAAAAGGATCAGGATTAAATTCTTCCACGTTATATACACCCGGTTTACGCCACAGTCCTTTGAAGAACATCATAGCACCGATCATGGCAGGAACGCCAGTAGTATAACTTACACCCTGTGCACCTGTTTCCTTGTAGGCTGCTTCGTGGCTGCAATTATTATAAACGTAGTAAGTCTTTTCAACGCCATCTTTCAATCCCTTGATCCGGCAACCAATGGAGGTTTGTCCTGTATAGTTTTCACCCAATTCACCCGGATCTGGCAATACGGCTTTCAGGAATTGAATGGGTACGATCTTTACGCCATTATATTCCACCTCATCAATACGGGCCATGCCAATATTCTGAATCACCCGTAAATGTGTCAGGTATTCTTGTCCGAACGTCATCCAGAAACGGGCACGTTTGATAGTAGGATAGTTTTTTACCAACGATTCCAGTTCCTCGTGGTAAATCACATACGATTCTTTGGGTCCGACTTCCGGATAGTTCAACGCCTTATGAATCTGATGGGGCTCGGTATCTACCCATTCACCGTTTTCCCAGTACTTTCCACGTTGAGTAACTTCACGGATATTGATTTCGGGGTTAAAGTTGGTGGCAAATGCCTTATGGTGATCCCCTGCATTGCAATCCACAATATCCAGGTACTGGATTTCGTCAAAGTGATGTTTGGCAGCATAAGCAGTATAAATGCTGGTAACACCCGGATCAAAACCGCAACCTAAAATAGCGGTCAGACCAGCCTTCTCAAATCTTTCCTTGTATGCCCATTGCCAGCTGTATTCGAAATGGGCCTCATCCTTGGGTTCGTAATTGGCTGTATCGAGATAATTAACTCCAGCTTCCAGGCAGGCATCCATGATAGTCAAATCCTGATAGGGAAGTGCCACATTAACCAGCAATTCAGGTTTAAAACCGTCTAGCAAATTAACCAATTCCGACACATCATCAGCATCAACCTGAGCGGTTTTCACCTCAACACCAAACCGATTCTTAATGTCAGCAGCTATTTTATCACATTTCGACTTGGTTCGACTAGCCAACATGATTTCAGTAAATACATTCGGGTTCTGGGCTATCTTGTTTACGACAACAGTCCCTACACCTCCGGCTCCGATAATCAGTACTTTTCCCATAATATTCTTAATTAAACTATTCTATTTATTTTGCTTTATAGAAACATCTGACAATCAAGGAAGAAATCAGCAATTTCATTTTCGAAGATTATGAATAAAACTTTCAGTATTGACATATTGTTTTGTTCTTCCTTTTTTTATGGTGTTCAACATGTTGATATCTTCTTTTTCAACTTCGGAAAGTATCTTGGCTTTTAAACCCATTTTTTTTGCAATCTCGGCAATAAGCTTTATATCAGCTGCCGATTCTCCATTTAAGACTAATGTTTGCATATACTGACTGTTTTAAAAGGTTATTTGACAACAAAGATAATTCATTTTTGATTCAACAGCAAAAGTGATTATGTATTTTTATTCGCTTTGTTTGCACTGACACTCAGAACCAGTTGTATGGATCAAGTTACTTATTCTCATTTCTTATTCCTTACTCCTTGCCTCTTACCTCTTACCTCTTACTTACTTCAAATACACTGTCGGATCAAACCCCGCCAGTCCTTCTTTTCGTTCAGTACAAGTTCCGCAAGTCCCGCAATGTATTTCCTGACCGTTGTAACAGGAATAGGTATCTTCAAAAGGAACGCCTATTTCTTTTCCAATAAGGGCAATTTCACGCTTCGACAGGTTGGTAAAAGGAGCCAGTATCTGACAATGGTTATACGTTCCCAGGCTGATGGCCTTGCTCATGGTTTCAATAAATTCCTCCCGGCAATCGGGATAGATGGCATGGTCGCCCGCATGGTTCGAGATCATCAGTTTATCACATTCAATGCTCTCAGCAATGCCGGCAGCAATGCTCAACATGATGCCGTTGCGAAAAGGCACCACTGTTTTAATCATGTTCTGATCTTCATAATGTCCGTTTGGAATATCCCCTCCCGACTTTAACAGGTCGGATACAAAACCCATCTTGTTTAAATCAATATCAATCACATGATGTTCAATGCCCAGTGCTTTACAATTTCTGGCTGCGTATTCTATCTCCCGCTGGTTATGTTTCGAACCGTAATTAAAGGTAACAGCCAGGCTGATTCGTTCGGCATATTTATAAATGGCCACTGAACTATCCATCCCACCTGAATAAAGTATCACTATATCTTTCATTATTTTATTTTTTTGCGGCACAAAAGTACTCAAAACACGTCAATTCATGGCAGCTTTTGGGATTAATTGATTAAATGCATATAGTATTTTTCTATTGTATCCTTTCTTGTTTTGTTTATTGTAAAGGTTTTGCCACTTGAATAGCGGTAATCGAGTGAATAAGTAATTGTATCGAACACCGGACTGGTAATTTCGTATCGTGGATTGCCCGGGCAAACGGGATGAATTCCTCCGGAAGCCAATACATACCAGGCTGACATTTGTCCGACATCCTCATTTCCGACAAGCCCCTCAACCGAATTATGGTAAGCTCTTTTACAAATCTGCCGTGTCCAGTATTGCGTAAGCCACGGAGCATCCAACCGG
>CAIYOZ010000368.1 GCA_903927945.1 uncultured Bacteroidales bacterium
AGCAAACGCACCTATCGCAGCCGACATCTTCTGGTTAGACGGGCTTCCTGAGGACGCCGCAATACCCACGGCGGTGTTCACGCCAGGCCATTTTGGACTACCATATATCTTTGAAGTTCCCATTATTTTTTACTCTTCATTTTGCTCTGCAAAGCACGGCCCACCGGAGAGAAACCTGTCAGGCTCTTGAGTTTATTGAAGAATACCGTACGGCTCATATTTAACTTCGAAGCCAACAAGTCGATATTCAGGTCAAAGTTTTCCAGGTTATCATTCATCAATTGAATCAGGGTCTGCATAAACTGTTCCTCCTGTGATTTCAGTTCTAATGGCGGAAGGTTGAAATCAGTCTTCGGAGATATGTATTGCGACCTGTAGTACTGTTGCAGATAAATGCGTTGGGTCATTAGATTTTCGATACGTGCCTGCAGGAATTCTGAACTGAAAGGCTTGGTAATGTAGTCATCGGCACCGGCTTTCATACCTGCCACCTTACTTTCCATATCCGTCACAGCTGTCAGAAGAATCACCGGTATATGCGAGGTATGAGGATTGTCCTTAATCTTTTTAGTCAGTTCCAGACCGTCCATCTCCGGCATCAGCAGATCGGCAATGATAAAGTCGGGCATGACCTGTTGAATTTTATTCCAGCCAATCAGTCCATTTTCAGCTTCAGCAACCCGGTATTTCTTTTTCAGGCTCTTCTTTAAGAAATGACGTAGTTCATCATTATCTTCCACCACCAGGATTAAGGGAGTTGCACTGACAGGGTCTATTCTTTCACTTTCATCCTTCAATACTGTTTCAGAAAGCTCTTTTTCCGGGATTTTTTGATCAGAAAGAATCAGGTCGACATCTCCATCATAATGGGAGGTCCCCAGTTTGAAAGTTATTTCAAAGGTAGAACCCTTACTTACCTGACTGACCACATGGATGGAACCATGATGCAAGTCGACTAATTTCTTTACCAGATCGAGGCCTATACCCGTACTTTTCTGGGTGATATTCCGCAAGGTTGAAATGCTGAAAAAACGGTCGAATATGAAGTTTATCTTTTCCTGTTCAATGCCGATTCCCTCATCAATGACTGATAGGACAGCGGTATTTTGTCGAATCTCGGTTTTCACGGTGATGCTTTTACCGGAAGGCGTGAATTTGAAAGCATTGGAAAGGAGGTTGGAAAGAATGGATTCATACCGTTCGGGATCAACCCATATACGGGTATTCTTCGATTCATCCACCATATGGAATCCGATATTTTTGGCATGGGCTGTTTCCAGGAAATTACTGCTGCAGATACGGGTAAATTCCGCAAAGTTGATTTCCTCCACGGTTAACTTCATCTTATTATTTTGTATCTTGCGGAAGTCCAGGATTTGATTAATCAGCCCCATGACCCGGTCCAGGTTACGACGTACCAGCAAGAGTTGGTCTTTTATGTTCGGGTCGAGATTTTCCTGCAGGATATTATCCACCGGCAGGGATATTAGTGTGAGAGGAGTGCGAAGTTCATGGGAAATATCGGTAAAGAAGCGCAACTTCATATCCGTCATTTGTTTTTCCAGTTGTACATTATTTTTCAACTTGAAGATCGTCACAAAAATGTATAGGGTGGTAAAAAACAATACAATGACTAACAATACATACAAAAATTTAGCAAACGAAGATTGCCAGAAGGAAGGCAAGATCCTAATTTCAATATGACGTTCATTCTTTAGCCAGACTCCTTCACTATCTGTTGATTTCACAAGAAAAGTGTACTTTCCCGGAGGCAAGGCAGTGTAGGTGGCAAAATGCTTGGTTTCCACATTGTTCCATTCACGGTCAAAACCCTCCAGTTTATAAGCATACTGAATCTTTTCAGGAGCACGCATGTCCAGGGTGGCAAACTCAATGGAAAAAACATTTTGCTTGCTGTTGAATTCAAGGTTGGACGTTTTATCCAATTGGGTTTGAAGGATTGACCCCTTCTCCCCTATTTCAACTTCCTTATTAAAGAGCAACAACCTTGTAAAAACTAACGGTGCCTGAATGACACGACGTTTCACGGCGTCCGGATGAAATGAATAGAAGCCTGATTTAGATCCCACATAAATTTCCCCCGAATGGAGCAGACAAGCTGAAGCTTCCGAGAACTCTACATTCTCCAGTTCATTTCCTTTCCCAAAGGACTCGATGAGTTGGGTCTTTTTATTGAATTTTACAATAGAGTTTTCGGTGGTAAGCCATAAATTACCTTGTTTATCGTCGATAATCGTATAGACCACATTATTCGGCATCCCTTTATCACGGTCGAAGACTTCAAATTCAAAGGGTTTCGGATCTTCGAATTTATTCTTCAATTTATTCAGGCCACCCCCAAAAGTACCGAACCACATGGTGGCATCCTCATCTTCGAAGATACAATGAACATCGTTGGCTCCTAAACTATTGGCCTTATCTTCATTTCGATGGTAATATCTGAATTTAATATCCTTCGGGTTCTTGAAAGTTGCACTAAAGGCTACGAATCCCTCGGTAGTAGCCACCCAAATATGGTTTTTGGAATCTGCAAAGACCTGCCTTACTTTTGAACAGTTGGCCCCGGGATAGGATGTCAGGTCGTTTTTTGAATGAATAAAACGCACCTTCCCGTTTTGTTCAACAATCAGATGCAACCCTCCGCCATAACTGCCGGCCCAGATACGTCCGTTATTATCCTGCATGACAGAGTAAAAATCGTTATTCGCCGGGGAATATGCATCATTGGGATTGTGTACAAAATTCTCCAACCTGAATGCATTAGGTGAACCCGTCGGAGTCATGCGGAATAACCCTTGTTTTTTAGTAGCCAGCCAAATATTCCCGGCTTTATCCTGAAAGAAGTTATACACCAGCACTTCCAGATTGCCACCCTGGACAATCCTGCCATCACGGTTTAGGGTTCCTATCTCCCTTTTATTTTGATCGAATACATGGACAGAACCATCTTTGCAGGCCACCCAAAGGCGATTGCGGGAGTCCTCAAAAATAGCCCTTGTTTCGTTTGAAATGCTATAGACTGAATGATTCTGAAACAACGTATGATTAAAGTAATCGGGCAGAAACGTACATTTAAAGAAACCGTTCCCACGGTTAGTGCTTATCCACAATACTCCCTGAGAATCCGACAATACATGGTTCACACCATATGAAAAAACAGTATTAATGTCTTCGTTGTAGGCATTGTAGAATGGCACCAGGCGGTTAGTTGTCCTGTCATACCAGGAGAAAAAACCAAAATAGGGTTGAACCCAGAGCAGGTCCTTATCATCCTCAAAGATCAGGAAGTTAGGATTTGTCACTTGTCCCTCATTGAGATTCGATTCGATGAAAGCCACCTTATTCGTCTGGGGAGTGAAATGCAGGACACCCTGCGACTTAATACCCAGCCAGGCATCACCGGCCCTATCAATAAAGACATTCTGAATATCATTGGATTTCATTTCAGGGTATTTTTCCCTGGAGAATTGCTGAAGACGATTGTGCAGGACATCATAGGTAAAGAATCCATCCCCCTGAGTGGCGAACAGATAATAGTTCGGGTTAAAATCAGCCAAGTGGGTGACGATTACTTTTTCAGGCATTTGAATAGCCTTAAAGTTTCTGGTTCGTTTTTCATACAAAAGACACTTGCCTTCACTACCAAACATGATCCGACTGGAGGTTTCTATAAAGGAAAGGAAAGGTTGTGTGTTAAAATATACTGCCTGCTTTCCGTTTGACTCCATACAATACAACCCGCTTTGGGTCAGGAACCATGTATTTTGTTCCTTATCCATAAAAATGTTTCTCACCGTATTATTCGGAAGGCTACTTTTTTTCTTATTGAAGAGTGTAACAGAAAGCTTACCTGTTTTTTCCTTTGTGATAACCCTGTAACACCCATTATCAAATGTAGCCAGCCAGACCACACCGGAAGGAAGCAGATAGATTTCACTGATTTTGTCGTTCACATATTCACCATCTTGTTTTTCAATGCGCTTCAGTTCACCAGTTGACTCGTCCAACCTGTAGACTATTTCATCATAGGTTCTCACCCATATAAATCCGCAGTTATCCTCCTTGATCTCCAGAATACGGTTACTCAGAACAGATAATCGGTTCTCTGGTTTCGAATTGTAGAGTGTAAAATTTACGCCGTCGAATTTATTGAGTCCATCACGTGTTCCAAACCAAACATAACCCTTTTGATCCTTCATCATGGTGGTGATGCTGTTTTGCGAAAGACCGTTATCGGAAGTGAAATGGGAAAATGAAAAATGATATTGAGCTGACGAACTGAACGCAATGACCAGTAGTACGGAAAGAAATAACAATTTTTTCATGCTGTAGTATTAAAACGGAGATAAGGTATAATCCTTTACAAAAATAAGAAAATGAATGTGTAAAACTACAGCTATATTTGTACATTTTAAATTTTCGGTCAATAATTACACAGTTTTAATTTAATTTTCCACATTGATTACAATCATTCAACCTATATTTGTATCGTTCAATCAAACAATTCAAGAAACAATTAAAAACAATAATCATTATGAAAAAAGAATTACTCCTATGTGCCATTTGTGCCATTTGTACCATTTCGTTAAATGCTCAGAAACTGTATACATTCGGTATTGATGTATCAGCCTCAGACGCCCAGGCTTACAACACTTCAGTAACATTGACAAATGGGGCTATATTAAATTCTTTAGGAAGCACGTCTACCGCAAATGGAGTTTGGATTCAATCAACTCAAGCCGGGAAATGGTTTTTAGCAGTTGCAGATACAATTAGTTCACCAGTTGGTAGAATCGCTTTAAAAGATTCACAAACTGCTGCTCGAACAGCTAATGTGGCAGTCTCAGTTACAAGTGGACAAATCATTCAGATCTTATATGCTTCTTCCGGAACTTCGAGCAGAACCTTAGGTGTTGCATTAGATGGTACAGAAGTTGCCACCTTTGCATCAGCTGCAGTGGGGAATGTTTATTTTTTAGGAAGTTACACCACGACTGCTTCTGGTACTTTAACACTTTATTCGAAAGGTAGTGGGATGTATGTGGGTGCAATTGGAGTTGGAGTAGTAATCCCTCAATCAGTAGCAGGTATTAATCCGGTTCTATCTGATAAAGGAGTATCGTTTAACGGTACAGAGATCGTAAACACTAAAGGCCTGTCTCTTGAAGTTTACAATGTGCTTGGTAAAAGAGTTGCCCATTCAAAAACAACCATTCCAACGGTCAATTTTCAAAAAGGAGTTTATATAGTACGTGTATCGGGATCAAATGATTCATTGAAGATTTGCATTTAAATCTTACTTTATATTTTTCTCAGTTGATTGAGGACGTTACTTTGTAACGTCCTCAATTTTTTATACATGTTACCCAATATCACCTCGAACAACGCTGCTACTGCACCACCTTTGGGAGATTTATCATAATACCAGTTACAAAGTACACTAACAAGACGTTCCAGAGATGGTCGTTGTATCCATTTTCCCTAAAAAACGACATTCCATTAATAATTCCACATCATAAAACAATTTATCTACATTGCCTTTGAATTCAAAGAGTAAATTTGCAGCATTGAATCTTATTAAACCTGTAAATTAAATAATCAATTAAAAACACAAAAAAAATGATGAAAAGAGTACTAATCTTTGCGATTGTCCTGTTTGCCTCGGCAACTATTTGGGCGCAGACAGTTACTATTAATGAATCAGCCGGATGGCTCGAATCTGCTTATGTGAAATGGGCGCCTGTTACGAGTGCTACAAGTTACAATGTATACTACAGCGGTATGGGCATTACCAACCAGAAAATCGACAATCAGCTTATCCGCAGCTACGGTACTTACTATCGTGCCGATGTGCTCGGACTTGTTGCAGGTACCTATTCAATCAAAGTAGCACCCGTTATTTCAGGAGTAGAAGGTACGGCAACTTCAACAGGAAGTATTACTGTACTAGCTCATGACCGCAATGGTTTTGCATTTCAGGGCGGGCATATACCAAGTGCCTATAATATTGATGGAACACCCAAAACTGGTTCAGTGATTTTGTATATTACTGAAAATACTAAAAACTCAGTCTCAATGACAGTAACAGGTGCAACAGCAAATCCCTGTGTCGGATTACAAACTATTTTGGACGGATTTAAGAAAGGAAAAGATACGCGTCCTTTGATCGTTCGTTTTATTGGAAACATAACGGACCTGAGTTATTTGACCAATGGGGATTTATATATATCGAACGCTAATAATTCATCAGGTTCCTTTACCTTTGAAGGTGTAGGTGATGATGCTGTGACCAATGGTTGGAGCTTCTGTCTTAAAACCGCTACGAACGTTGAAATAAGAAACATCGCTGCAATGAACAATAATAGTGTTAATGGAGATGATTTTGGATTACAACAAGATAATGATCACGTCTGGATTCATAATAACGAGATGTACTATGGCAATGCAGGTAGTGATGCCGATCAGGTAAAAGGAGATGGTGCAATGGATATTAAAAAATCAACCTATGTTACCGTTTCATATAACCACTTCGTTGACAATGGAAAATCAAGCCTTTTGGGTCTTAGTGAAGGAACTACAACCGGTTTGTATCTTACCTATCATCACAACTGGTTTGATCATTCTGATTCCCGTCATCCACGTGTTCGATTTTATTCTGTCCATGTTTATAATAACTATTATGATGGTGTTGCAAAATACGGAGCCGGATCAACCATGGGTTCATCATTATTTGTAGAAGGTAATTATTACCGCAATGCCAAACATCCCATGATGACCTCTTTGCAGGGTAGTGATGTATGGAATGAAACTACCCAAAAGAACGATCCCAATAATTTGGGAACCTTCTCTGGAGAAGCTGGCGGCACTATTAAAGCATTCAATAATACATTTGATACTTCTATTGGAACTAATAATATGCGTTTTGTTGCTTATGGCGATCCTAATCCTGCGTTTAACATTGCTGGTGTTATCAGTTCTACTATCGACTTTGATGCTTATTTGGCAGCAACCCGTGGCGAAACAGTACCTGGCACGGTGAAATCGTTTTCAGGAGCCAATGTTTACAACAACTTCGATACAGATGCAACACTATATGTGAAAACATTAATCCCTGATGCTCCGGATGTTGCTAAAACCAAAACAATGCAATATGCCGGTCGTACAAATGGAGGCGATATAAAATGGGTATTTAACAATACGGTAGATGATGCTGCCTATCTTGTAAATGCACCATTAAAAGCTGCAGTTACAAATTATACAACCAAAATAGTTTCTATACAAGGTGAAACTTCTACAACAAACAGTCAAATACTTACAACATCTACCGATAATAGCCAAACAGTGGTGAGTGGTGCAGCCATAACAAATATGGTTTTCACATGGGGTGGAAGTGCAACCGATGCAACCGTTACAGGATTACCGGCCTCGGGAATTACTGTTCTAAAAGATGCTACAGCCCAAACAATCACTATATCTGGCATTCCTACGGCAAATACTTCATTCTCTATTACAACCAGTGGAAGTACGGGCACTCCGGTAACGTTATCGGGATCTATCACAATTGCAAGCAGTCAAACACTTACACTTACATCAGCTAACAACAGTGACCAAACAGTTACCAGTGGCACAGCCATTACCCCAATTGTTTTCACCTGGGGTGGAGATGCAACTGATGCAAACGTAACCGGACTGCCAGCATCAGGACTTACATTTGTAAAAGATGCTACAGCCCAAACCATTACGATCACGGGTACTCCAACGGCTACTTTATCTTATTCTATTGCTACTTCCGGTACTTCCGGTACACCGGCAACTGGATCGGGAACCATCACAGTTAGTGTTTCAACTATCGGTAATATGGTACAAAATTTTACAACATCGGGTAAAACCAGTACATTCTATACCATTACCGGAAATATGCAATCAACCCCCGGGACAGTTAGCTATACAGGCTTGACATTAACCCAGTGTTTAAAAATGGAGTCCAGCACATCTATTACTTGTACAACCACACAAGCAAGCACCTTAACACTGGTTTTTGATGTTACTTTTACAGGAACCGTTAAAGTTAACACAATAACCTATACTGCAGTAGCAGGAGTCGTTACCGTGACTATTCCTGCAGGTTCTGTCACGATAGCTAAAGGCACCACTGCTAACCTCTATTATATTAGTACTGCTTACAGCACTACCGGAATACAAGATGCTGAAGTATCAGGATTGAGAATTTATCCCAATCCTGTGATGAATAGCTTATCCATTTCTTCGGATGCCACAGTCAATAAGGTTGAGGTCTACAGTTTGACCGGCGTTTTAGTAAAACTGGTCGAAGGAGATATCAAAACTATAGATATGAGTCATCTGAATAAGGGAAGTTATTTGGTAAAAGCATATACTGATAAAGGTATCATCAAACAGAAAATGATTAAGGAATAATGGTTAATTAGTTAAACCGGAAATGTATCAAAGGAGGGAGTACAAATAGATTGTACTCCCTCCTTTTGTGTAAAATCAAAATCATACCTGATGCAGTGAATATCATGTTATTTCCCCAAATCAATATCTCCACCCTTTACGTCTAAACTTCTCCATGACCGAAGCATGTTTTATCTATTTTTGTAATATTATTAAATCAATACAGATGAAAAATATGAAAGTATCACTTACGATCTTTGGTTTTCGCTCTATCGGGCATGCTCTTTGCCCAGGCACCTGATTTCACCATGGTAGGTTTTGCAACACTGAATGGCGGGACTACCGGCGGCGAAGGAGGAGTAACAGTTACACCGGGCAATTTTGCTGAATTAAAACAATTTGTCGAGGACACTACCACTCCTTACATCATTCGGATTGAGAAAGAATTTAACACTGGATTACCTACATTCGTCGACAGTGAAGGTTCTATCGTATCTGACACCTCCACAGGAGCCATTTCAACTACCTTTGGAGCCGTTTTACGGGTCGGTGCGAACAAAACTCTGCTTGGTATAGGTGATCAGGCTTTTTTCAACCGTATAGGCCTGGTCATACAGTGCCAGTCGAATATTATTATCCGAAACATTAAATTTACAATGAAAAATGTACCGGCTACACGGGTGGATGAGTATAAAATTTATGCACCCGATGGCATAGCTACTATAGGCGACCCTGATTGTATCGGCATTCAGGCAGATGCAGAAAGCATTCCTGAAGCTCAACGGATCAGCCAGCATATATGGATTGATCATTGTGAATTTTACAATGAGAATATAGACAACAAAGACCGGTATGATGGACTTATAGATAATAAGAACAATGTTCAAAACCTAATCATTTCGTGGTGTTATTTCCACGATCATTCAAAGGCGTTGCTTTCGGGGAAAGGAAACACAGATAATTATAATCGTACTGTAACGTATCATCACATTATTTTGCAAACATAAACGGTTCACGCCTGCCATTGCTACGCTTTGGACAACACCATTACTTCAACAATTTCATGGAAGCCGGCAACGGGGATGGGGTGGATCTTCGCATCAATACAAATTGTTACCTGGAAGGGAACTATTATAAAGATTCAAAAAAACCGATATTTGGCAAACCTTCGGAAAATGGACAGGGAAAACTCGTGGACAATATCTTCGATAATTGTGCCCGGCTACATGGAGGCCTTACTAATTTAAATGGTGTAAAATCAGACGCGCTAAGTACCTCAGAAGAATTTACTGATGCATGCAATTTCACACCATCCGATTTTTATTCCTATAAAGCACAGTTAAACCAAACGATGGATGTACCCGCCATCGTCAAAACGTACAGTGGAGTAGGTAAAATTACTGAAAACCTGACAGAAGTAACCTCCGTACCATTCAAAGACTATTCTGTAACAAGTGACTCTAAGGGTTTGCTTGTTCATGCAATCGCGGGACTGAAACTATCAGTATTTGGAATTGATGGCAGACAAATATTCTCAACACAACTTTCTCAAGAAAATACCTTTGTTCCATTTTTTCAAAAAGGGATTTTTATTGTAAAAATTTACTACGCCAACGATTCATTTAGCCAAAAAATAGTTTTATAATAATTATAACAATTCCGTTATTGCAAAAGAGGATGTTCAATTTGTTTGAGCACCCTCTTTTTGGGAAAGTTAATATGACAAACCACACTTATGACCAAATTAGTAAAATCGGATGTGAAGGCAATCCTGAAGATTATCTCATGAATTTAGAAAACTTTTTTGGGTACTACATACTCCAAAAGGCTGAAGAAGTAAAAAAAAAGAAGCATGCTATCATCCCGATAGCACGCTTCAAAAAACAATAACCATTTTTTCTATTCAAACTAATATCCTTACGAATTTTAAAGTACAATATCAAAAGAAACCGAAGTGATTTTAAGAAAATAAATCCCTTTTTGACTTTGGCTTATCGATAAGACATGATTAACCTTTATGGTTGAAGGATTGAAAGCGTGCAATTAAATAACACACGCTTTATATTTACAGACAAGGTACAAAATAATTACTTTAAAAGTGCAATTTTGAGAGTCGCTGAATTACTTTTTACAATATAAATACCTTTAGGGTTTGAGCTAATATTAATACTATTAGATGAACGTACCATCAAACGTCCTGTTGAATCAAATACTTGTAAATCCAGATTTGAAGGATTTTGAATAATTCGGCCATCAAAAGAAACACCTGATATGGTAGTTTGGCTAATTCCAGCAGCACCTTGAATAATTGTTACTTTAAATACTTTTGAAAAAGTACCATCTGTGACAGTGTAATTCACAGCAGTTGTAGATGAAGTCGCAAAACTTGTTGCCACACCGGATAAAGGGCTTACTGTAGTAGTAGCACCTGTTAATACAATAACAGGCTGTAGTGTTGTTAAATCGGTACCAACAGGTACAGTAGCTTTAATTGTCAAACCCACTGGATCAATGATAGCTGCTACACCACTCACGGTGAAAGAAGTTACATCAAGGCTTTGTCC
>CAIYOZ010000369.1 GCA_903927945.1 uncultured Bacteroidales bacterium
CGCGCAGAAAAATTGCTTCGTCCGGTTGAATCCGAATCTTTTTCAAACTATAAATTTCATTTTCCCTGGCTGATAAAGTAGTACACAATGAATCCCGCTCATTTATGACATTAAGTATTATTTTTGGTAAGAATAACTTTTTTTCGGGTTTCTTTTCCCCACATCTATAAATAGGCGTACAAGAAATAAAAATAAAAGTGATTGCAAATGAGATAAGAACTGAATTTGATAGCTTCATTTAAATGTTTTTGAATGATGGAACAACAATAAACTTATGATTCAAAAATTAATATATAATTGTTTTGGTTTTTCTGTAAAGAATTAATTCAAAACATTTATTTCAAAGTGCTAAAAATACGGATTTTTTTTCAGGAAAGGAAAAATAAAACTGATACAAAGATAGCAAAACTTTATACTCTGCACAGGAAAACCACAAATTCTTTTGGTCCATGTGCACCTAGAACTAAAGTTTTTTCAATATCAGCAGTCCTGCTGGGGCCCGTGATAGTGGAAATTGATGAGGGTAAAGAGTTGCCGTATTTTTCCTGAATGGCAATGTATGCTTCTTCCGGATAGTTTACCAGTTGAGAAACGTGAGCTAAGACAACATGAATTGGTGGAAAAACATTCATTTGTCTTCCTGACTCAGAATTTGAGGACACTATCACACTTCCCGTACGTGCTATTAAAAATTCACATCCGGTAATGCCAGCCTGCATGGCTTGAAAATTAATTTCTTCTGTTGAAAATGGGATATTGTTTATCTTGAGTTGATCAATAATGTAGGAATCAAGACAATACAGGTAGGGGATTTCCTTTTGTGCTACAAACAGTTTAAGTTTCTCATATAAATCCGACTCATTATCACACAGAACACACGCTCCGTTAATTGCGTCCAACTCATTCGTGAAACAAGTTATGGCATCTGGCAGGATAGGCTTATAAATTTCGTCTAAATTAGGTGACGTTTCTACAACAGATACCGGTCGCTTTTTAATGGCTTCCGATATTTGTTGTAAAATAGTATGTCTGGATGAATTATTTGGCATTCTCCTCAGAATTTGGAACTAAAACAGCCGATGAAAGTTCTTCCTTATCTGGATTTGATACCTTAGGTTCATCTACTTCCTCTGTTTCTCCATTCTGCGCCATCAATTCATCATTTCTGGAAGTCCAAGGCCGTTTTCCAAATATCTTTTCAAGATCTTCAGCGAAGATTACTTCCTTCTCTATTAATAGTTCTGCCAGTTTATTGTGGCCTGCAGCATGATCGTTCAGTATTTTCTTGGCACGGTCATATTCAATGGCTACGATATTCTTAGCTTCCGAATCAATTAATTCTGCTGTTTTTTCGCTGTAAGGTTTTGTAAACCCATAATCTGAATTACCGGTTGAATCATAATAACTCATATTGGCCAATTTGTCGCTCATCCCGAAATAGGCTACCATGGCATATGCTCGCTTGGTAACACGTTCCAGGTCATTAATAGCACCTGTGGACATTTGATGCAAAAATACTTCCTCAGCAGCACGTCCGCCCAAGGTTGAACACATTTCGTCGAGCATATGTTCCCTGTTGGTCAATTGACGTTCTTCCGGTAAATACCATGCCGCGCCTAATGCCTCACCACGTGGGACAATCGTTACCTTAACCAAGGGATTGGCATGTTCCAGCATCCAGCTAATGGTTGCGTGCCCGGCTTCATGGTAAGCGATAGATCTTTTTTCTGCAATTGTGGTTATTTTAGTCTTCTTTTCAAGTCCTCCTACGATGCGATCAACTGCATCCAGGAAATCCTGCTTCTCAACAAATGACTTGTTTTTACGGGCGGCAATCAGTGCTGCCTCGTTACATACATTTGCAATGTCTGCGCCTGAGAATCCCGGAGTCTGTCGCGACAAGAAATTCACATCAACAGTTTCATTTATTTTTATCGGGCGAAGATGAACATTGAAAATTTGTTTCCGTTCATTGACATCCGGTAAATCTACATGTATCTGACGGTCGAATCGACCTGCACGTAGCAAAGCCTTATCCAGGATATCGGCCCTGTTGGTGGCGGCCAAAATAATTACACCGCTGTTCGAGCCAAAACCATCCATCTCAGTCAGTAACTGGTTCAGGGTATTTTCACGTTCATCATTGCTGCCCATATTCGGATTTTTGCCACGGGCACGACCTACTGCATCGATTTCATCAATAAAAATAATACAGGGGGCTTTTTCTTTCGCCTGACGAAACAAGTCACGAACACGTGATGCTCCAACACCCACGAACATTTCCACAAAGTCAGATCCTGACATGGAGAAAAATGGAACATCTGCTTCACCGGCTACTGCCTTAGCAAGCAACGTTTTTCCTGTCCCCGGAGGACCTACCAGCAAGGCGCCTTTTGGAATCTTGCCACCGAGCTCTGTATATTTTGAAGGGCTTTTGAGAAACGCCACAATCTCTTCAATTTCTTGTTTTGCTTCTGCCAGTCCGGCCACATCTTTGAACGTAATTTTGTTTGTTGTATCTCCCTTATCAAAAAGCTGAGCCTTTGATTTTCCAACATTGAAGATTCCGCCACCGGATCCTCCGCCCATTTGTCCCGACATTCTACGGTTCATAAACACAAAAAACAATATCAACAAAAGAAATGGCAAACCGGTATAGAGAAACACATCAACATAATTTCTACTTTCCTTATATTCTACACTCCCTTTAAATCCATATTTATCCTCAGCAGTTTGTATATACCTTGAAAATTCTTCTGCGGGAACACTTACAGTAATTACCCGATCTTTCGAATACACATCAAATTTATCACCATACACTTTCTTCAATACTTGTGTATCCCTTTTGGTTAATGAATCTTTTAAAACTTTAGGGCCAAAGCCAATGTATTTACTGCCAAATGCCTTACTAAGAGCTGCTGTATCTTTAGAAATCTTAGAATAGTCGATTAATTGAGCTTCTATAGCATTTTTAGCGTTAAAAACGCTCACTTTCGAAATCATCCCTTGTTTAACATACTCTTTAAAAGTCGTAAATGGAACTTCTTTGGTGGGTGTATTCTCATTAAAGAAGTATGAGCCAAGTAAAATTAAAATGATGATGCCATAAATCCACGAAATATTAAATTTAGGGAATTTGCCCGTTGGTTTGATTGGATTTTGATTCGGGGTTTTATTTTCCATTACTTCCTATTGTTATCTTGTTACTTATTTATTGATTAAACAAAAAACTCGTTTCTTGGTTTTGAGAAGATATAATAAATTAAAAAAAATCAGAGAACATCCTCCAATTTTTTCAAATCGGCGTCGGACCATAAATGTTCGATGTCGTAAAATGCACGGGTTGGTCGTTGAAATACATGTACAATAATCTGGCCATAATCCATTGCAATCCATTCACTATTCAGAAAACCATCAGTTGCATAAGGTTTGATCTGAATCTTTTCTCTGACCCAATCTTTAATCGATTGTGCTATGGCATTCACATGTACGTTCGAATCTCCTTCACAAATCACAAAATAACTGCATGGAGCCTCCTGTAATTTATTCAGATTTACTACTACTATATTTTTCCCTTTTCTTTCCTGTATTCCTTCAACAATTTTATCTACTATTTGTTCGTTTTCTGCCATTCTGTCGTTCAATTATTTTTAATTTTGAAAATGGTTACAAAGATACAGTTAAATGCCCGAAAATGAAAATGTTGTTTGGAATTATAACGTATAATGATCATTAAATCCTTCAATTCAAAAAAATAACGTTTACAGGTAGAGAATTATATTGAATAACAGTTTGATATAATTGAAAAAGTCCGGTACTATCGAAGTACCGGACTTTTAAAACTAGTGAATAAAAATTATTTTACGATCGAAAGGAATGTTTCATCCGTAGCAAATTTTGAAAATTCGATATCTTTCACTGCTTTTGCAGCTAATGTTCCATCCTGTTTCACTGCACTCTTCAGGTTGCTGTAAACGGCGTCACGGTCGTTTGTACGGGCTCCAATGATAGCTCCCAGATACGATGTCATTGCATTAGGCTTTGGCACTGCTGTCAATGTGGCACGGGCTCCTGTATAATCTGTATTTAGAATTTGTATCAAAGCTGCGTTGTTCGAAGCAGTAGAACCAAAATAAGTCTTTGCTTTTGAATAATCTCCACGAATCAAATTGATAGTTCCAAGACCTTCACCAATGTTACCGCTTGTTCCGGCAGCCTTGCCAAAGTATTCTTCAGATTTAGTGAGGTCATTTTTAGCTAACGAGGTGATGCCGGCATTATAATTGATGTCCGGTGACGTTGGATCGATTTCCAATGCCTTAGCAAAGTAGCGTGACGCATCATCTACATTTCCTTGTTGAAATTTCACTAATCCCAGGTTGTTAAATCCACGGGCATCAGTAGGGTACATTTCAGTTACTTTCTGATAAATAGAAGCCTTTTCGCCTAAATCAGCTGTTAAAGTTGCTGCATAAAGCAATTCTTCAACAGTAAGTTTTGGAGCGTTTTCTTTGGCAGCTGCTGTGATTTCAGCATCCGATTTACCGGTAACATCCACAGTCAGTTTTAATTTTGAACGACGTAATTGAGGAAGAATCTCTTCAGCTATTTGTTTGAATGCAACTGAGATGTTCTTGATCTGACGGTTACGTTCATCAGGATCAGTATACATAGTCAACACACGTAAAATAAGTTGTTTGTCCTGGATATTCGATTTTTCCAGTAAAGCCTGGAATCCTGCCCAATCTTCAGGAGTAAACTTAGAATCAATCTTTACATCCGATTTCAGTTTCTTGATCTGTTTGCTCATAAAGTCTGTAGTCACTTTTTCGCGACTTTCAGCCAGGTTGGTATTTAATTTCAAGGGACCTTCCGGTGAGGCATAGGCCGATAAATCAAAGGCTGAAACCTTTTCGTTTGGATTTTCTTTTGCTTCTTTGATCTTATTGGTCAAAGAAACCATATCGGCTGAACTGGTTTCTGATTTGCGAAGCTTGGATTGTTGAATCAGGAACAAGATATCTGCTTCCTGTTGTTGTTGAATAACCCGTTGAAATCTATCCGGAATAAGCACTGGGCTCATTTCTGTTGCATTGGTAGAAACCAATTGAGAAGTTGCAATCACACCATCAGCCACTTTCACACTTGGAATCTGATAGGTCTTCTTTTTCTGAACAACATTGAATTCAAGATATAATTCCGATTTTGCCATGTCAGGCACATAATCAAAAGACGTTTTCACGGTATAAGTTCCACCTGTTTTAAAGGCTATCGTCTGGTCGTTTCCTTTTACTTTTTCTCCCTGTAAGACAACAGGCGTTCCTTTTACTTCCTTACCTTCGAATTTCAGGACTGGAGTGACAGTCACTACCGCATTCTTATTAAAATACTTCACCGGGAATGTACCGGTAATGGTAGCATCTACTTTTCCCCCTTTTACCTCAAGCGGATTAGGATTACATTTAAATAAGCTAGGATCTAATGCGGTCAAGTCTTTGCTACATGAACTCAAGACTAACGCAAACACCATCGAAACCGCGAAAAATAATTGCTTTTTCATAACGTTGTTTTTTAATTATAAATTATTTAATTTCTATTTTTGATTATTCGGTCGCAAATATACAATCTTTCAACGAATTTTACCTTACTTTGCAATCGATTTTGACATTTTTTGTTAATATGGCATGAAAAAACCTCACTATTACTTCTATAACAACTTCTTATGAACTTTGTTTATCAATTATAATTTTAATGAAAGTATCTAAATTTATAGTTAAACATATGATTATTTCTTCCCGATACTGGTCTATCTACAAAATAGTCAATGGTTTAAAATTAATTTCTTCCTATCTGTTCTCATTTCCGAAGGTTGAAAAATTATCGAACATATCGCCCCTTTTTATTTCTGTCGAAACCTCAAACTTTTGTAATCTTCAATGTCCGGAATGTCCCGTGGGCACTGGCAAAAACCCGAAGAACAACAAATCAACGTTTGATATCGAATTATATAAAAACCTGATTGATGAATTAAAATCCAACTTGCTACACGTAATCTTATATTTCCAAGGCGAACCCTTTCTCAGTCATCACTTGTTTGAGATGATCAGGTACACCCACGAAGCCCGCGTATATACTTCAACCTCCACCAATGGTCAATTTCTATCTGAAAAGGTGGCAAGGGAAATTGTGGTATCCGGATTGGATAAACTCATTGTATCCATCGATGGAAGCACTCAGGAAGTGTACGAAACCTATCGAAAGGGAGGCAACCTTCAAAAAATAAAGGATGGAATCAACCATATTGTTGAATGGAAGAAAGAATTGAAATCGGTGACACCCCTGATTGAGATTCAGTTTCTGGTGCTGAAAACCAACGAGCATCAAATGAACGATATGCAAAAGTTGGCTAAATCATTGCGCGTAGATCGCCTGGTTTTCAAGACAGCCCAGCTCTATGATTTCGAAAACGGGAATGAACTATTGACCTCAATAAACTGGTTTGCACGTTATGAAAAAGGAAGAAATGGAAAATACAGCCTGAAAGGGAAACAATCCAATCGTTGCTGGAGGTTGTGGAGTGGAGCGGTAGTCAATGTGCATGGTGAAGTGCTCCCTTGTTGCTTTGATAAATCTTCCGGACATTCATTCGGAAATATTACCATTAATTCTTTTTCAGATTGCTGGCAGGGTGAAAAAGCTTCAAGTTTTAGGAGTCAGATTATCCTAAATCGTAAGCAATTTGAGATGTGCCGGAATTGTACGAGTAACTAACGAACTTTTCCAAAGTTAGCTTCCCATTCCTCCTCTTTAAAACCCACCAACACCGTTTCACCATCCACCAAAATCGGACGCTTTACCATCAACCCATTCGAAGCTAAGATGGTAATCAATTCATCCTCGGACATAACTTTCATCTTGTCTTTCATATTTTGTTCCCGGTAAAGCAATCCACTGGTATTGAAAAACCTCGATACAGGAAGTCCACTCCTCGTAATCCAAAGCTTCAATTCTTCTTTTGTAGGATTTTCCTCTTTGATGGCACGGTAGGTATATTCTATTCCGTTTGATTTCATCCATTTTTCAGCTTTTCGACAGGTGCTGCATGCGGGATAACAAATTGCAGTTGGTTTCATTGGACTTCAATTAAACGACAAACTTTTCCAAAGTTTAGAACTTTGGAAAAGTTATCCGGTTATCTTTATTTATTTAAATATCGCTTTAAAAAGGTCATTTCCGTTGGCATACAGCAGCAGAGCAAACAGCAGCATCATACCCACGGTCTGTGCGTATTCCAGAAATTTATCATTGGGTTTCCGGCGTGTGATCATTTCGTAAATGAGGAATAACACGTATCCGCCATCTAAGGCAGGAATAGGCAGGAAATTCATAAATGCCAGGATCATAGATAGGATAGCTGTCATTGTCCAGAAAGCTTCCCAGTCCCAGGTTTTAGGAAACATCTTACCGATGGCTCCAAATCCGCCCAGTTGTTTTGAACCTTCTTTGGTAAACACCAGTTTTAATTGTTTCACATAGCTGGTCAATGTCCCCCAACCTAACCCAATACCGGCAGGTACCGAAGCAAGAAGACCATAACTAACGTGTTTCAGTTGCATATATTTGTTCGGTGGAACCATCTTAACACCTAACTTTGCACTTTCATCCAACTGTACCTTCGACTGCATTACCTGACCTTTCCGGACATAACTCACGTCAATCTCAGTATTCCTGGAAGCGTTCAGCTCATTGGCGATATCCTGAAAAATATAATACGGTTTGCCATTGATGCCTATCAGACTATCTCCCGATTGCAAATGTGATTTTTCAGCAGGTGAACCCGCGGAGATTTCATCAATTACAAAAGGAAATCGTATGGATATAAATTCTGTTTCTTTCGAAGCCAGTACTTTTTGAGCAAAATCTGTTGGCAAAGTCAAATCAATGAGTTGATTGCCCCGGCTGACGGTAATGTTTTGTTTCCCTTCAACGAGTAACTTTTCCATGGCATCGCCCGGTTGTTCAACTATTTTGCCTTCTATCTTCACAATATTGTCGCCATTCTTAAATCCATTATCTTGCATGACCTGCGAAAATTGAAGTCCGTATTTTGCATTCTTTAGAGGAGTGATATCTTTCCCCCAGGTAAACAACACCGCAGCAAAGATGACCATGGCTAAAATGAAATTAACCAACACACCCCCAATAATGATGGGCAAACGTTGCCATACCGATCGGGAACGGTATTCCCACTCCTGAGGTTCCTGATTCATTTGAATCACATCCATTGATTCGTCCACCATGCCCGATATCTTACAATACCCTCCCAGCGGCAACCAACCAATTCCCCATTCCGTAGTTTCTGGATATTTACGCCAGTCTCCTTCAGATAATTCAGCTAATGGTATTTGTTCCATCACCGGTTTACCCTTTGATTCTACAATGACATCACCATCGGCATCCAATTTTGGTCGTTCGTTCGCCGGAACATTCTTTGCCAGAAACTTAAAATCCCATTTCCCGTTGATCTTCTTAGCTCGCACCAACGAGAAGTTCGGATTGAAGAACATATAGAACTTTTCTACACGTACTTTGAAAAGCCGTGCAAATGTAAAATGTCCAAACTCATGCAGGACTACTAAAATCGATAGACTGAGAATGAGCTGTAAAGCCCGGATAAAAAATGTTTCCATAGGGAATGTTGAATTGTTGAACTTTAATTTGTGTTTTTTATCTCCGTACATCAGTTAACTGACTTCGGACCTGCTTTATTGTATTCTGTTATTTTAATTGTCTTGTATTTTGTTTTGTCTTATATCTTGATCTTGCTTCTTTTCTCATCTTTCTACTCATTCCTCATTTCTCATTCGTTACCTCTTACCTCTTTTCCATTAAAAAAAGGTATTCATGGTGTTTTTCATCACTGTTAATCCATTCTTTCGTGGTACGCATAGAACTCATCACGTTTTTTTTATAATCAATCATCTTCACGTCCAGCAACTTTCCGGAATCTGCCATGATGTCCAGCAACTGTTGTTTAGTGGCTCTTCCACCGGAACTGTACGACAACAGCAAATATCGTGCATTTGTTTCTACTATTAACTTTCTTAAAGCATCCATGGCTAAAAAATTACCATTTTCACCCTTCCTGAACTCTTCGAACACGGAGGCTGACAAAGTGTCCCTCGAATCTTCCCGGCGGTTTGCCTTCCCGAAGAGTGCCGGTTTATCATGCCGGATAATGGTAGTCCATAAATGATAGTACGACGTATAACGTACCCTGCTGGGTGGCATCTTCTCGTTATTCGACCCATAAGGCGGATCCAGGTAAACCAGATCAAACCGGTTAGTTGCTACTGTACTGAAAATATCATCCCTGAAAACCTTGTTCTCCCCTTTCAGGTCGAAGCGCAAGGGCAGTTTCAACTTTAAATCATTGTACGACCGAGGCGACCATTCCGATAAATAGGCCGCGTAATGTCCCAGGGTGCTGTCCACCTTATCCAGCGCATAAATCAAACTCGTCAGCAACACACATTTATCCTCCCAAATCAAGTCCAGACGTTCAATCTCATCCCGTATGGCATCCAATCTCAATGCATTTTTTAGCTGAAAAGGTTTCTTTAGTTCTGTTTCTGCCCCTCCGTAATGTTTGGTAAACCAGCCATCTGTTCCCTGGATGCTGTTCAAATGATCAATTAGTTCCTGGTAATATGCATTCGTATTATTGGATAGCAGGTAACAGGTAGCAAAGACTTCCGACCATACAGAGATATCATTCGACGAAGTGGAATAACCCAATTGGGCAAATGCCTGCGATACCCTGGTAGAACCGCTAAACCCATCGAGCACTGTTTCAACACCTTTCAATTGACCCACCATTTCAAAAATGTAGGGCAACATCTTCAGCTTTGAACCCGCATATTTTATGCCCTCGGTTTTGGGTATCTCCATCTTTTCAGTTCAACTTATTTATTTATCTTCCCCCCTTGGCATGAATCTGCTCGATATCAATTCTCAACACCTCCATCCTGGAGTAATAATCTTCCGATTTCAACAGCTTCTCCTGAATCACGTCACTGTTATTTTCAAGATGATTCAGAAGCACTTTCATTCCATGTTTCTTCTCTTCAAGTTCTGTTACAAAACTTATATCTCCCCAAAAGACAATACTCTTATAATTATGTCCACATTCATCCGCTACATAACCTCCATCCTCAATAATAGTGGCACAAACCCTGGAGTTTGAATGAAAGAAATCAAGTTTCAATCCCTGGGGCGCACTGTGCAGATAGATACAATTTTTCCCGGCATCAAACCCATAACTCAGGGTAACAATATAAGGTTCATTCTCCCGGCATGTCGAGATAACAGTAAACTTACCCCGTTGAAGAATTTCTTTTATTTCAGTGTCTCCAGTAATTTCCCGGTTCGGTCTGTTCCTTAAATGATAATGCTGCATGATGGTTTATGTCTATCGTCTTATGTCAAATATTAGTTACTCACTTCTTCTCTTACCTCACTTGAAACTAACCGCCCCAAGCCCCTGAAGGGGATGTGAATTACCTTCGTCTCCTAAACCTTATAGTATAAAACTAGTGAATCTCAAGTTGCCGCTCTTAACATCCCTGGAATTTATCCCAATATTTATCGGGAGAGGCTTGGGACTCATTCCTCATTCCTCAATCCTCAATCCTCACTTCTTACCTCTTACCTCTTAC
>CAIYOZ010000370.1 GCA_903927945.1 uncultured Bacteroidales bacterium
AGCAGAAAGTTTGAAGTAACTTTCCGGTAGTAATCTGCTTCAATGGATAGACGGTCGCCAAAGAAACTGAGGTTTGCTCCCAGGTCAAACTCATTGGAAGTTTCCCATGTAATATCTTTGTTTCCATAGAAATATGGTGAAATACCGGGTTGATAGTTGTTGTTCCACGGATAACCTGCAATAGGCTGTAAGTTTCCAAACTGCGAAAGGTAAGCAAAGTCATTTACACGGTTATTACCCACTGAACCATAACTGACACGAATTTTACCGTCAAACAGAACTGTTTTCAGATTTTCCATAAAAGGTTCGTTGGTGAAACGCCATGCAACAGCTCCCGATGGGAAATAACCCCATTGATGTCCAGGTGCGAATTTTGACGAACCATCACTACGTATCGTTCCGGTAAATAAATACTTGTCACCGATAATATAATTCACACGGCTTAATAACGAATACATTTGCCACTTGGATGTGCTCGAAAGTGGTGTTGTGGCAGTTCCCGAAACCAATGAAGCCATTTGCAGGTATTCTGTTGCCTGTGGAATGTTAATCGAACTGTATGAATAATTTTTTGTATTAGCATATTGATAGGTAAAACCAACTAAAGCATCGAGAACGCTGTTGTTATTGAATTTCTTTTTGTAATTCAAAATATTCTCGTTCAAAAAGCCCTGATTAATAACATTTCCATAACTACCATTGATACCATTTGTATTCACAACGTTTCCAAGACTGTTTTTCAAAATCAGACCTTGTGCAGTACTTGAATTATAGAATTGCTCCCGTTGAGCTTCGGTTACATTATAACCTCCTGAAATCTTCAGTTTGAAGTCTTTAAGAAAAGTATATTCTAAAAACGTATTGACATAACCGGTAGTATTTGTATTTTTTCGCAATTCATTTTGTGCCTGTATTACCGGATTTACAAAATCGGAAGGCGAAAGAGTATTATCATCGTTGGCAGCAGGATCATAAAAGAAATTCAACAAATCAGTACCTTTAGCTCCTGATGTTGGTCTGTACTTCCATGCACCTTCAATAACTCCACCACCATTTCCGGCCGAAGGAATTGTTCCGTAAGTAACTGTATTTGAAAAATTGGCAGTTAAACCGAATTTTGCGTTTTTCGACATATTCTGATCCAGACTGATTTTTCCATCGTATTTATCCATACCGGTATTAATAATAATACCCTGCTGATTAAATGCTGAAGCCGAAACAGAATATTTGGTATCATTATTTCCACCGGTAACATTCACCGAATGGCTCATTACTGTTCCGTTTCGGAGCAATAAATTCATCCAGTCATAACCTTTTGCTGTTTTATAATAATCGAGGGTAATTCCATTTGCCGGGTCAAGATATACATCGGAGAATCGGTGAACAAGGTTAGCCGGAGTGCTTTGTACACTGTCCAGTTCAATCTGCATCTTTACAAAGTTGTAAGGATCCATCAGTTTAATACGTTTAATATCATGCTGAACGGACATATTGAAACTGTAGGTTACCTTTGGAGCGCTTACA
>CAIYOZ010000371.1 GCA_903927945.1 uncultured Bacteroidales bacterium
GGAAAGGAAGGTATTAAAGATAGCGTTAATTGATTAACGATTAACGATTAATTCTAACTAAAAATCAGTCATTAGCTAACTAATGACTGATTTTTAGTTTTATATCAATTACGATGAAAGAGTTCCATAGTTTATCAGTTTAACGATTAAACAGTTCAACAATTCAACGTCCCTATTCATTCTTATACACCGAAACTACTCTTCGAATTCCTTCACCCAGCGTTATACTTGGTTTCCAGCCTAAGCTCATAAGTTTCGATACATCCAATAGTTTCCGTGGTGTTCCATCGGGCTTGCTGCTATCCCAGATGATTTCCCCTTCGTAACCAACCGTTTTTCTCACTATTTCCGATAATTCCTTAATGGTTTGATCTTCCCCGCAACCTGCATTTACATGCGATGGTGTGGTATCAGGGGCATCGTAATTCAACAGCAGGAACACACTTGAATCGGCCATATCATCCACATGCAGGAATTCCCGCATCGGTGATCCTGTACCCCACAAGGTGATAGAAACTTCCTTGTTGGTTTCCGAAATCCCATATTTGTTGAGTACCTGTAATATCACATCATCACCGAATGAACCGTTCACCCCTTCTATGGGACGTTTGTTCAAATCAGCCCGTATGGCAGCCCAGTTACCTTCCATCAAATATTTACCCAGAAACATCTTTCGTATCAAAGCAGGCAGCACATGCGATTTTTCCAAATCATAATTATCATTCTGACCATACAGGTTTGTAGGCATGATCGAAATGAAATTGCAACCGTACTGATCGTGATAAGCTTCGCACATTTTGATACCTGCAATCTTTGCTATGGCATAAGGTTCGTTGGTAGTTTCCAGAAGACCCGTAAGCAAGGAATCTTCGTGGATAGGTTGATCGGCAAGCCGGGGATAAATACACGATGAACCCAGGAACAACAGCTTCTTAACTCCATGCAGATAGCTTTGGTGAATCACATGATTCTGGATCATCAGGTTTTCGTATATAAACTGAGCCCGGTACGTCATATTGGCAATTATTCCGCCTACTTTAGCAGCTGCCAGTACGACAACTTCAGGTTTCTCTTCCTCAAAGAATTTGGCCACATCATTTTCTTTCAGCAAATCAAGTTCTTCCAATGAACGGGAAACAAAATTCGTAAATCCCTTTGATTCCAGGTTTCTTTTGATCGCTGATCCGACCATTCCTATATGGCCGGCAATGTAAATTTTTGTATTTTTATCCATGATTATTGTTTACTCCTTTTTTATTCGAAGTTATTTAACACTCTGAATCCGCCGTCTTTTAAATAGGTTTCCTTTTTCATAAGTTTCACATCCGAACGCATCATATCTTCCACCAGTGCCTTCAAATCATATTCCGGTACCCAGTTAAGCACAGTACGTGATTTCGTAGCATCGCCTATCAACAATTCAACTTCTGTAGGACGGAAATAATTGGCATCAATTTCTACTATCGGTTCTTCTATGGCACGAACTGTCTCCAGGAATTCAAGACCTACCAACTCAGTGAATTTTGCTTCATCGATACTTCCAATATATCCCTTTTCGTCAATGCCTTCTCCCTGAAAATCAATGGTGATTCCTATTTCGTCAAATGACATGCGGACAAACTCGCGTACCTCAGTAGTTACACCGGTGGCAATCACATAATCGTCCGGTTTGTCTTGTTGTAATATCAGGTACATGGCCCGTACATAATCTTTTGCATGCCCCCAGTCACGTTTCGATGAAAGGTTGCCCAGGAATAATTTCGTTTGCATTCCCATGGCAATACGTGCAGCGGCACGGGTGATCTTGCGGGTTACAAATGTTTCACCTCTCAACGGAGATTCATGATTAAACAGAATTCCATTGCTCGCGTGCAATCCATAGGCTTCACGATAATTCACCGTGATCCAGTAAGCATACATTTTAGCTACTGCATACGGTGAGCGTGGATAAAACGGGGTTGTTTCCTTTTGGGGAACTTCCTGTACCAATCCGTACAGTTCTGAAGTCGATGCCTGGTAAATGCGGGTCTTTTTCGTCATGTTAAGCAATCGCACGGCTTCCAGCAACCTTAATGTCCCTATCCCATCGGCATTAGCCGTATATTCAGGGGTATCAAAACTCACTTTGACATGGCTCATGGCTGCCAGGTTATAGATTTCATCCGGCTGTGTTTCCTGAATAATCCGGGTCAGGTTCATCGAATCGGTCATATCACCATAGTGCAACAGCAGGTTCCGATTATCCACATGCGGGTCCTGGTACAAATGATCGATACGCTCGGTATTAAACAAAGAAGACCTGCGTTTCAATCCATGGACAATATACCCCTTCTTTAATAGCAATTCGGCTAAATAGGCACCATCCTGACCGGTTATTCCGGTTATAAGAGCTACTTTTTTCATCTAAGATTCTGAATTAATTAATTTTAGTAAGTTATAATCTCTTTGAAATCGAAACAAATCATTTCATTTCATTTCAATTCCTCATTTAAATTTCAGTATCATCTTCATAATAATGGAAATACTTTTCCGACTCCCCTTTTTTCCTCTTGGAAGTATATCCGTAACTATACCCGAACAAGTACGCATATTTGTAAAGCTTATATTTTGAATACCGGCTTCCATCATCCACCACATCATTCAGGATAGAATATAAATTAGGCAGACTATCCAGTTTCAATTGGGCACTCAGTTTTTTATAGAATGTCTTATTCGTTTTTCCATTTCTGACCACAAACAGATTCACATCCGACAGGTGTGCCAGCGAATATGCATCGGTTACCATTCCAATAGGACTGGAGTCGACAATGATATAATCATATTTCTTGCGTAATTCTTCAAACATGTCCGTCAATCTGTCCGAACGGATCAATTCACCCGGATTCGGTGGAATTGATCCTGCCGGTAATATATCAAAATCAACTTTTGGCAGTTGAAGGATTATTTCATCCAACGTACATTGTCCTGCCAGGTAATTGGTCACCCCATTTGGCTGAACGATATTAAACCGCTGATTAATACTAGGCTTCCTGATATCCATATCCACCAAAATCGTTTTCTTGCTGGCCATGGAATACACCGCTGCTAAATTGACAGAGAAATATGTCTTTCCATCACCCGACTCAGTGGAAGTATTCATAATCATGATATTCGTCTTCCGCTGCGTGATAAATTCTATTCGGGTGCGTATAACCCGGAACATCTCAGTGAATGCAGAACGAGGATTCTTGGTTACCAACAACGGATCAGAGCTCTTCGTGTGCCGTATGGCACCGATTAACGGGAATGTTGAATTTTTCTCGACATCTTTTGTTGAACGTATGGTATTGTTTAAAAGTTCAATAATAACTACAATAAATGTTGGAATTAACAACCCGAAAAGCAGGAACATCAGGGTGGTCTTCGATTTCTTGCCCGCATTCGTTATAGATAATATTCGGGCTTTATCCAGTATATTATTATCCGGGGTGTTCGAGGCTTTTAAGATTTCAGATTCAGCCCTTTTTTGCAGGAAGAAGGTATAGTAATTATCATCCATCTTATATTTTCGTTCGATGGCAATCATTTCAAGCTCTTTCTTGGGGAGTTCTTCTATCTGTTTATTGACTACCCCCAACCGTTTGTAGAAATCGTTTTTCTCAATATCCAACGAAGCCCGCATGCTCTTAATAACTTCCAGCACCGTTTGCTTGGCTACATCAATTTGCTTGGTATACTTCGCATAGTACATGTTCATTTCTGTCACTTCCGAACGTTGCACATACAATTCATTGATTTGTTGCACAAATGTCATCAACATAGGTTCGTTCAACCCCAGGCTCGAAGGAGCAATAATGGCTCCATCCGCCATATTTGTTTTCAGGTATTTCGTCAGATAATCCAGGTATGTTTCCCTCAATTTCAACTCCGCTTCCTGGGAATCGAACTTGGCCGCCTTGCCCAGCAATTCACTGGTATGGCTTGATACGTCCACAATTTTGTTCGATTGCCTGAAATTAGTCATATCACCTTCCGATACCGCCAGCTCCTTGGACACTACACCCAGCTGGTTGTCGATGAATTTTATGGTTTTGTTGGCGGCGTCATTTTTCCTGTCCAGGTTGTCATCCAGGAATGTCTGACACAATTTGTTGATGAAATCAATGTCCCGGTCGGGAGTCTGGCTCGTGAGCGATATCTGCAATACCGACGATCCTTCCACCACATACCCGAATCCGAGTCTGGAGGAAAAATCCGATACCAGTGATTCCCGGGATCGGAATTGGAAATACATTTCGGTATTCCCCATGTATTTATCGACATTGTTCACCGTAATAAAAAACAAGTTGTGCTGAACGGGCCTTCCGTACACCCCTTCCAGCTGGAAGTTGCTCAGCATCTTATTATCTTCCACCGTGATGGTATAGGTGCCGTTTGAATGCAATTTAATCTTAAAGAGCAGGTTATAGGCTTCCGGTGAAACGTAATCGGAATGAATGATGATCGGGGAAGTCCGGTAAAGGTTCCGGGTGATGAAACTTCCCTTTGAAATATAATCCACTTTCAGGAACGGAATACTATCCACCACTTTACACACCAGGTCATACGATCCAAGCATGATCACCTGGTTATTCACGTTTTTGTACCCCGATTGCACCCCGAACCCTTGCATAAGGGCCTGGGAGCCGTTTCCAGCCGCTCTATTTTCTTCAATCATTACGGTTCCAGCCGTTTGAAAGGTAGGTAACCATGCCCGGTTATCCAGGTAAGCCAATCCCAGGGATAAAATAACTCCGATGACAAATAAGTACCAGTGGTGTAGAAAATACGATACCCACTCCATGATGTCAAAACTTGACTCTTCCTCGTCGTTAAATGGTTTTTCGAAATTATTTTGTTCCATTGTGGTGGTATATTTTTGTAAAACAGATGATTAATAATTATTTAGTATAGTTCAGCACGCTGAACAGCAGGGATAATGAAAATGTGATTACCCCCAATAACGCGGAATAGCTGTTCACTTTATAGAAACTGGAGAACTGGCGTTGTACGTAAATGATGTCGTTCGGGTAAATAAAATAATATTTCGAATCGATCAGGCTCTTGGGGCGGATATCAAATTCGAGTATTTCAGTGCCTTTATTGGTATCACGGATGATGCGTACATGCTTTCTGTCGCTTGTTTCATTGAAATCACCCGACATGGAGAGTGCCTGGAAAATCGTGAGTTTCTCCTTATAGATGGGAAATATACCGGAGCCTGCATCCCCGAAAATGGTAAATGTTTTATTCGAAAGGCTTAGCTTGACCACCGCATCGGGGATCAGCTCCTTAAAACGTTTTTCAATCACTTTTGTCCCTTCACTCAAGGTGAGGCCTGCTACCGGAATGTGGGATATAAAGGGCAGATCGATGGTGCTGTCGGGATAAACCCTGTAGGATATCTGGTTCTGGCCCGATGACGAGGAACCCTGTGAGGATATGATTTTGGAAATTGTTTCATCCGCAGTGATGAGCCTATATACGATCTCATCATTTACCTGAATGCGGTAATCCACATATTTTGTACTGTCGTAGGTGGGTAAATTCCTGTTTTTATCTTGTAGTAACCGTAGGCTTTTATAATTGTAACATGATGGCAGTGAAACCAGTATGAGCAACAATACAAATAGATGAGTTTTATTTTTCATAAATAGCTTAAAGTCCTGTGGTTTATAAAAGTCATTCATACTGATTCAGGTTAGATTGCCGAGATTATTTGACAAATATCTTAAATAGAATGACCCCGAATGAATAGGAAGTCACAATGGTTGATACCGCCATCCACAACGTGGAAACCCCAAAGAACTGCTCACTCATTGGTTGAAGGAAGATCACATCATCCGGTTCCAGGTAATAAAATTCTGAATTGATAATATCCTTACTGCGTATATCAAACGACTTTATCTGGTTGCCTTTTCCGTTTACCCGCAGGATCCTGATCTTGCTCCGATCGACAAACGTACCGAAGTCACCCGCCAGGGCAATTGCCTGGAATATGTTCACCTTCTCGCGCGGGAAAGGGAACCTGCCCGACTTGCCCGATCCGATGATGCTGAACGACCTGCCCACCATCCGCACATCCACCGAACTTACCTTCAGCATTGGTTTAATGGCATTCTCCACAATTGTCTTTGCTTCGCGGATCGTATAACCTACCACCTTTATTTCCCCGATAACCGGAAATTGTATACTCCCGTTTGATTGAACGGTGTAGGTGTATAAATCCATGTTGTCGTTCGATCCCGAGCCTGTCAACATTTGGGAGCTTGAATTTCCGGAGCCATTGAACAACACATTTGTTTTATCGTCCATTGAATATACCTGTACAAAGAGCCGGTCACCCTCTTTCAGCCGGTAATCCCGGTATGAAAAAGTATCTTTATAGGCAGGAATGAAATTTTTGGTTGGTTGAAGATAGTTTAATTGGTGTGTTGTTATACACGAAGTTAACTGCAAAGTCAAGGCTATGACGAACAACAATTGAATATACGGCTTTGGCATGTGTACGTTATTTTGACAATTTTGAAACAAAGATAGACAAAATATATAAATCATTTTCACTATAAAAAGAAAATACAGATTATAAAAGGCACTTTTTTGGTTATAATGATGAAATTATTATCAATAAATCAATCCATTTATCATTTATCCCCTGAATTCCCGATAAAATGGATACTCAATTTAGGAGGTCTTATTCCCTGTCATTTCAGGATATGAACCAGATCATCCTTCGGATACGTTTCGTTCAATATCTATTTTCATTTTATTCTTATATATCTCGTATATATCTCGTATATATCTCGTATATATCTCGTATATATCTCGTATATATCTCGTATATATTTCCTATTTAAATAGATAGGAATTATATACGGATTATTTAGGAAATGTATTCGATTTAGTTAGTATTTAATAGAAAATTAGAACAAAAGCAAATGTAAAGCAACAGAAAGTATTATGCATGGCAAACGGATAGATTCTTTTTTCAGGAACGATGTGAGAGCATGTATCGTCAAATGTTTTTTCTGGTTTAAAATTTGTAAACGATACGTTATTATCATTCGTTCTTATCAACAATTTCACACTCAGGGGCGTTTAATCTATAAAATTACCGATGAGAAATGTAATCGTACTTCTGATAACCATGATGGCCCTGACGATGCAGGGTCATAATACTAAAATAAAAATGTCCGGAACGCAAACTGATACAAAGAAAGGCCAACAGGTGACAATCGTCAATTTTGAGAAACTTGAATCGATTCTCAAAAAAAACGACAACAAGCTGTATGTGGTCAATTTTTGGGCTACCTGGTGCAAACCGTGTGTGATGGAGCTACCGGAGTTTATGGAAGTCAATAAGGCTTATGAGCATAATCCCAATTTCAAGATGATATTGGTGAGCCTGGACCTTGCCAAAGAAGCCGAATCGGACGTGAAGCCATTCCTGATAAAACATAAAATAGAGGCGGATGTCTATTTACTGGACGACAACAAACGAATGAACCAGTGGATTCCCGCAGTGGATAGCCACTGGAGCGGAGCCATACCCGCCACGGTATTATACAAAAATGGAAAAAAATTAGATTTTAAGGAAAGTAAACTGAGTAAAAATGAATTGGAACAACTTATTCAAAAACATTTATAAAACAAACAGCATGAAAAAAACAGGTTTAATATTTTGCACAATACTACTCATGAGTAGTATTGTAACCGTAAACGCAAAAAAAATGGAAACAAAAGTAGATTATAAAGGATATAAAGTCGGAGACACCGCCACCGATTTCAAGTTGAAAAATGTTGACAATAAACTGGTTTCGCTATCCGATTACAAGGACGCGAAAGGCTTTATTGTCGTGTTCACCTGCAATCATTGTCCGTATGCCAAGGCGTATGAGAATAGGATTATCGGGTTGAACCACAAGTATGCCCCGAAGGGTTATCCGGTGATTGCGATCAATCCGAATGACCCAAAAGCCGAACCTCAGGACAGTTTCGAAGGCATGCAACAACGGGCGAAAGAAAAAGGATTCACTTTCCCGTATTTGTTTGACGCCGGCCAGAAGGTTTATCCTCAATATGGTGCCAAGCGGACGCCTCACGTGTTCGTACTGCAGAAAGTGAACGGTAAAAACGTAGTGAAGTATATCGGGGCTATTGACGACAACTATTCCGACGAGAATGATGTCAGTAACAAATATGTGGAAAATGCAGTGGATGCGCTGCTGTCAAACAAGACCATTGCCGTTACAAGCACGGTAGCCATTGGTTGCAGCATTAAGGCGTTGTAAAACCTGTTGGTACACAAAGCAAAACCTTTTGGAGTGTAAAGTAAAACCTTTTGGAGTGCGAAGCACCCAAAAGAGTTTTCTTAAGATCTTTAAAAAACCAACATATAAACTCTCAAAGGTGCTGCGCACTCTTTTAGGTTTGGAGGAGAATGACAGGACAACAGGTAAACAGGTTCGTTTTTCCCAACAATAATTCTCAATCACGATTTGAATAATGCTTAAGATTAGACTAACAACTAAAAAACTGGCATTATGGAAAAAGTAAGTGTAGTAGTTTATGCAGCGGGTCATAATTATTGTGCCCACACACCGATACTACCGGGTTGCATACGCACAGCTTCATCACTGGAAGATATGAAAATCTACATAAAAGAAGCAATTGAGCTTGAGGTTAAAAACAGTTTGAAAAATAATGAACCAATCCCGGAAGTTTTAAAAGGTGAATACGAATTGGATTTTGTAATTATATCTGCCCCATTGAAAAATGTCTATTTATAAATACAGGCTTCATTGTTGATGATTAGATAACAGAAAACGCGAACCGGCTGAACCGATTCGCGTTTTTAGTCTCATTCATAACCTTTTGTCGTCAGAAGGACATGAAAGCGTTATTATCAATCATTTAACGCTCAAAGGTGCTTCGCACGCTTCGAGGTTTTTCATAAATTCGATTTTGATGTCATCTCTGTTAAAAGTTATAATAAAAAAGATTGACATAGTTATAATTAGTTCGTTTTATTACTACCTTTGTGTCTCGAAAGTGTTTAAACCATGCGGAAAAAGGTAAAAGAATTGATTGACATAATCGAAGCAGATGGTTGGTATTTTGACCGTCAAAAAGGGAGTCATATGCAATTCAAACATTCTATCAAAAGTGGAACTGTAACAGTTCCAAATCATGGTCTAAACGATGAATTAGATCATTTCCTGGTAAGTTCAATTTTGAAACAGGCAGGATTGAAATAGTACTCAAAAAAATGCATATCATGGAAAAAGTAATTGTAGAAATTTATTTTACCGGCAAGAATTTTTGTGCCTATGCCCCTATACTGACAGGGTGTGTGAGTACAGCATCAACCTTGAAGGGTATTAAAGCAAATATCAAGGAAGCTATTGAATTTCATATCGAAACCAGCAAAGAATTTAATGATCCTATTCCTGAAATATTCAGGGGAAATTATGAATTGGTGTTTGTTGTCTCAACGGAAGCGTTGTTGAATGCGTATAGTAATATTTTCACTAAAGCAGCGTTGTCGCGTATAACAGGAATCAATGAACGGCAACTTTGGCATTATGCCTCAGGAATGCGGAAACCCAGACCTGCACAACGGAAAAGAATAGAAGAGGGATTACACCGGTTGGGGGATGAACTTATAAATATCAATGTGTAGAATTGACAAATCAGTTTTAGTAGTGTTGCGTTAACTTTTAACATATCTCTGTATTTTACAGTAATACAGAGACATACATTCGTTCTTTGATTTTTTGATTTGAATTGACGTACATTTACTCGAAAAAATTATGCATTCGGGTAAATATGTATTTTCACAGGTTTTAGATTTTGTTAATCAATATGAATTCAATAAATGCGTAAAACGCTACTTTGGCAATTATCATGTGCGTGATTTGAATTGTTGGAATCAGTTTGTTCAACTGTTCTTCGGACAATTGACCTCATTAAATTCACTGCATAGTATTTGTTTGTGCTTAAAGGCTCACAAAGGCAAACTATATCACTTGGGTATTAAACAAAATGTTGTAGTTTCTTTGGATGGCTATTTGCACATACTTAACAGTTGCATTCATCAAGTATGAACTCAAAAGCAATTACTCAGTTTATGAAATAATGCAAATACTTGGTATTTCTGCATTAGACAAAACACCCATA
>CAIYOZ010000372.1 GCA_903927945.1 uncultured Bacteroidales bacterium
ACCGCTTATTTCAGCGGTTTGTCGGATAAAGGATAGTACGTTCGATAATAGACTTATTCTTTCCTTACGCGTCAAACCGATAAATAAAAAGAATCGGTTAGACGCTGCTTTGTCGAATTTTGTGTATTATGAAACCCAGGCAGCAATTTCGGTAATTTTCAATTTAGTCTTTTCTATGATCTCTAATTTGAAAGTTGCTCCGTGTCCACCGGAAGAACCATTTTGAGTTCCAACAACCAGATAAGCCATATTATTGTTAATAAGCATATACTCCCAGCTTTTGTCATCATTATTAAAGCCACCAAACATTGTTTTTAGAATAGGAATGCTTAAAAAGTCAATTTCACCAATTGAATTATAGGGTTTGTCAAGAATTGCAATCTTAGGATCATACTCAAAATGAGGTTCATCATACCTTATTCGATCCCGATTCTGATTCCAGTTCCTTAGTTTCGCAAAATGATCGTTTAATTTCGTTTCATCAAAATACTTACTTTGAAGTTTTCCCAACGTCCACATGAGCTCATAGCAACTGAGTTGAGAGCTATAATAAGCTTTTACAGTTGGATCTGCTCCACCATACTTGAATGATTGCATAAACCTTGTAAACACCGAGGGGAAAATTTTCTTATATTCAGTTGCCAATTCATCGCAATGGCGATAACACTTTAATATCCGATGTTCAATGGAGTCTGGTTTCTGTTTAATCAAACTTATCAGCAACTCGTCATTTATTGAATGCGTTTCACACTCCCTGTTTATCGTGTCAGCCATCATTAGTTGAAGTCTCTCCATTGCATTTCCAACTGATCTATTCTTTGTTGGTTCCATCAACCGTTTACTTGCCATTGATCTGAATATATACTCAGACTGATGTGGAAAAAACACATCAGGTACATAATCAAGTATTTCAAGTGCAGTTATAGAATCAATTCTATAGATTGGAAGTCCTCTTGAAAAATTCTGAGCATTTGCTAAAGTAGTCAGGATAGCAAAAATCAATAGGATACGTGTCTTTTTCATGTATGTTTGTTAGGGTTCCGACTGCATCTCCGATCAACCGCTTATTTCAGCGGTTTGTCGGATAAGGGATAGCGATAGAGTGAATTGTTATTCTACGCGTCAAACCGATAAATACAAAGAATCGGTTAGACGCTACGAATCCGATCAACCGCTTATTTCAGCGGTTTGTCGGATAAGGAAAATACGATAGTGTGTTCGATAATAGACTTATTGTTTCATTACGCGTCAAACCGATAAATAAAGAATCGGTTAGAAGCGGGTGCTTATCCAAACTGTTCTATATCATCCACGGTAATACTGGCATCCCCCAGGATAATCAACCGTTCCACCATGTTCCGCAATTCCCGGATATTACCCGGCCAGGGACGATTCTTCAACGATTCGATGGCCGCTTCTTCAAAGTTCTTGGGTTGTATGCCTTGTTCCGTGCAGATGAGTTCCGTAAAATGAGTCACCAGCATAGGGATATCTTCCTTGCGTTCTTCCAGGGTAGGCACGTGGATGGGTATCACGTTCAACCGATGGAACAAGTCCTCCCTGAAATTACCGTTTTCTATTTCCTTTTTCAGGTTCTTGTTGGTGGCTGCCAATACCCGGACATTTACCTTGATACTTTTGTCACTGCCCACCCGGGTGAGTTCGTTTTCCTGCAATACGCGCAGTACCTTTGTTTGTGCCGACAAGCTCATATCCCCTATCTCGTCCAAAAAGATCGTACCCCCGTCGGCCTGTTCAAATTTCCCGATCCGTTGTTTTATGGCCGAGGTAAACGATCCTTTTTCATGACCGAAGAGTTCGCTTTCAATCAACTCGGAGGGAATGGCAGCGCAGTTCACCTCTACATACGGTGCTTCCGACCGGTTGCTTTGCTCAAACAACATTCGGGCAACCACTTCTTTCCCGGTTCCGTTATCACCGGTAATCAATACACGTGCATCGGTAGGTGCAACGCGCTCTATCATCATCCGCACTTTCTCTATCCCGGCCGAAGTGCCAATCATTTGATGCCTTTTGGCTACCTTCTTTTTCAGTGTCTTCGATTCTGCCACCAGGGTGTTTTTCTCCAATGCATTACGCACTGTCACCAATAGCCTGTTCAGGTCGATGGGCTTTTCAATAAAGTCGAAGGCCCCTTTTTTAATGCATTCCACGGCAGTCTCAATGTTTCCATGGCCGGAGATCATGATAATGGGGACATCAACCTCCTTCTCGTTCAACTGGGTCAGCAATTCAATCCCATCCATTTCAGGCATTTTAATATCCGAAAATATAAGATCAAAGACATTGTTCTGAGCCGCTTCCAGTCCCAGTTTCCCATTCTCGGCAAGCGTTACCTGATGCTTCTCAAACTCCAGGATATCTTTCAGCGTATTGCGAATGCTGCGCTCATCATCAATGACTAATATCTTTGCCATTTAATTAGTAATTACACGAATTTAAATTATTTTATTGCACATTATTCTGAAGATGAAACGCTGATAACACGGATTTCCAAACGCTGATTAATACGGATAAGAACTCTTAAATCTTTGCATATCTGCATTCAAAATTGTTTCTATCGTGTCAACCGTGTTCTAATCTCGTTCTAATAATTCTTTATTTCTTATCCGTCTTCATCCTTTTTACCGCGTTATCCGCGTTCAAATTCTTATCTTTTGGTTAATTAAAAAAACGAAGATTCATATAGCATTCGTCCAAATACATCATCATCCTCCCCAAATTCCAGGGTTTCTTTCACATACTTGATTAAAACAGACTTCTGTATCGGTTGCTTTTGAAATTCCTTCTCCTTTTTTTTAATATTCTTTAATTCATGAAGAAGTTCCTCTTTTTGCTCCTTCAATGAAGCGTGAGCATATTTAGGAGAATAATCGAGCCATTGGAAGATGTTTACATAAGCCGGATTCATCTTGATATGAAAAATCTCTTGTTGCAGTTCGTCCACTTGCTCGCTCAGCACTTTATTATACAGTTTTAATGTGTCATCGGTCAGTTTCTGCAAATTCTCTGAAGTGCGGTGTACCCATTCCATTTCAAGTTTCAACAACGTTGCTAAATCCTTTTGATCATATGCCACCGTAACTTTTTTCATGAGCTCGGTTTTTTCTATAATCAGCAATTCATCTGTTTCAGTGTCCGGATGAAGCATCTTAGCCAATGAAATATAAATGGAACGTAATGATTTTTTTGATAACTCCTCTTCTAATTTTTGATTCTGCTCTTCTTCTAGTTGTTTTTTAGATTTTTTCTTGTTCTGTTCTTTTTCAGCTTCTTCTATTTTCTTTTTTTCAAACTGTTCCTTTAGTTTTTCTGCATATTTGCGGGCTTCATCCTCATTGGTCATGTCAAAATCAATATCGCCAACATCAACACCCATTTCATCTTCCATATACTCCCGAAACTGCTCAAACATATCAAGCTTTTCATTCTCTAAATTGTCTTTGTAACTCACTTTACTGTACTTATCATATAGCAGCTCTTGTTGTTCATTGGGTTCAATGTAACTCAAGGCATTATCACATATACCTACCATGACTTCTTGAAAGTCAATATCTTGTTTTTTAGTCATCTTTAAGCTCTGCACATACCTGTCCAACAGAAGTGCAAGCTCAAAATACGCTGTGCCTAACTTCTTCTCGGTGGGAAGAATATCCTTCGAATAGGCAGCAGTTAATTCAATGGCAAGTTTCTTGGTCTGTTCGATTTTCACTTCGAACATTTCTATTTTTTTAATCAGCTTATTGAATGTCTGTTGATTCTTGCTCAACACCTCTTTTTGTTTCTTGGCTATTTTAAGCTGATGATTGACTTTAACCGGATTAACAACAGTGTCAAGACTTGAATTTATTTCGTCAAAATCAAGGTCAAACAATAATTCCCTATCGCTATATTTCTTCTTTTTTGCCATAAACTATAAACTAAAAACTTCTTATAACCATCTGAACCTCAATACCACTATCTTAACATCCCCTTTAGGGGCTTGGGGTTCTTTCTCTATAAATCAAACCCAATATCCCTTCGGAAATACTTCCCCTGGTATTGAATCTTCTGTGCATTGTCAAACGATACAGCCAATGCCTCTGCTTTCGTTGCCCCGTACGAACTTACTGCCATCACCCGGCCTCCGTTCGTCACCAATTGTCCTTCTTTCAGGGTAGTGCCGGCATGGAAAACTATGCTTCCATCCACCTTATCCAACCCTGTAATTTCTTTCCCTTTTTCAAAGTCTTCCGGATAACCACCCGATACCAGCATCACGGTTACCGCACTTCGTTCATCTATTTCAATCGTGCGTTTATCCAGGTCACCGTAGGCTACCCCTTCCAGCAAGTCTACAAAATCACTCTTGATACGCAGCATCACAACCTCAGTTTCAGGATCTCCCATGCGGGCATTGTATTCAATGGTAACGGGCTCCCCGTTTACCTTGATCAGGCCCAGGAAAATAAATCCTTTATACACGATATCTTCACTGATCAGTCCTTCAATGGTAGGTTTGATAATCCGTTCCTCTACCTTGCGCATAAATTCCTCATTAGCAAACGGTACAGGTGATACAGCACCCATGCCGCCGGTATTCAATCCCCGGTCACCTTCGCCGATTCGTTTGTAGTCCTTGGCAACAGGCAGTATTTTATAATGCACTCCATCTGTGATCACAAATACCGAACATTCAATCCCCGACAGGAATTCTTCAATGACCACCGTCTGGCTGGCTGCCCCGAACTTGCCATCGAGCATAGCTTTTAATTCGCCAATCGTTTCATCCAGGTTATTCAGGATAAGCACACCTTTTCCGGCAGCCAGTCCATCAGCTTTCAATACATAGGGTGGCTGCAGGCTTTTGAGAAAATCAACTCCTTCCTGAAAGTTATTTCTGGTCACACTCAGGTATCCCGCTGTAGGGATATTGTTGCGGAACATGAATTGTTTCGAGAAGTCCTTGCTCCCTTCCAGTTGTGCTCCTGTTTTATCCGGTCCCACTACCGGGATCAGGCATATTTCCGCATCCGCAGCAAAGAAATCAACAATACCTTTGACTAATGGATCTTCCGGTCCTACCACCACGATATCGATCTTATGTTCGAGTACCGCTTTTTTGATACCCTCAAAATCATTTGCTGCTACCGGCAGGTTTGTCCCCACCGAGGCAGTACCCGGATTACCCGGTGCTATAAACAGGGTTGTCAGTTTAGGACTTTGAGCTATTTTCCAGGCCATGGCATGTTCGCGACCGCCGGCTCCCAGGAGAAGAATATTCATACGTTATATGTTTGGATTTGATTGCAAAAGTAGCTTTTTTTTATCTTTTAAACAAATAGAGTTTTCGGGTTGAATTAAAACCTAATTTTTCCCCTTTTTTCTATTTCATTAAAGAATAGCACGCGGATAAACGCAGATTTAGCGGATTTACGCTGATAAGAATTTAGGATCGGATTTTGAATACGGATTTTATTCATACGAGTATGAATGATAAGGA
>CAIYOZ010000373.1 GCA_903927945.1 uncultured Bacteroidales bacterium
CTGTTTTCCACTTTCTTCATCCTTGAATGTGGCTTTTATATCGGTGGAAAAAGCATTGGTTGGGTACAATGCTGCGGGGTAAGGGTCAATGCCCATATTTCGTAACTCATCCAGACTCTGTCGTCTGAACTGCTCTTGTTCACTAAGTTCTATGCTCATACTCTCTTTTATATACAAATTGCTGCAAAAGTACAAAAAAAGCATGAAAATGTAATACAAACTCTTCAATACCTACTTCACATTCGAATAATCATAGAAAATTCAATAAACATTGAATTCAGTTGGCATGTTTTAGATTTTATAATGCAGAATGCTATTTGTATAAAACGATGTTTGTATATTTGCAATATTTTAATGAAAACAAAGGCCGTGGACGAACAACAGGACATACGTTGGAAACAACGATTTCAGAATTTTGTAAAAGCTATCATGCATTTGGATGCTGCATTACAGCTCAAAGATCCCGATATTCTTCAGAAAGCAGGTATCATTCAGTTTTTTGAAATGAGTTATGAGTTAGCATGGAATACATTGAAAGATTATTTGGAAGAACAAGGTTTTGTGGATGTTAAGTCACCTCGTAGTGATTTAAAAAGGCATTTGAACTAGGTTTAGTTCAAGATGGGCATTCCGGGATGGAGCTGCTTCTCGATCGGAATTTAACTACTCATGCTTATGATGAAGAAAAGGCTTCTGAAATAGAAAACTTGATTCATCAAAAATATTATCCATTACTCATACATTTATACAATACTCTAAAACCTTTTTCCAATGATTGAATTAGGGTTACAACCCAAAGATCTAGATATAATACTGTCGGTTATACATGAATATAATGAGATAGAACAAGTCCTGATTTTTGGTAGCCGGGCTAAGGGTAATTTCCGTAATGGGAGCGATGTTGATATTGCTTTAAAAGGCAATGCTCTCAATCTTAATATTATATCTCAAGTAAGTTATCAGTTAAATGAAGAAACGATCTTACCCTACCTGTTTGATGTATTGAATTATCATACAATTTCAAACAAAGAATTGAAAGAACATATCGACAGGGTGGGGGTCACTATTTTTATAAAATCAGAATCAACTACGCGAATTAATAATCAAACATGAACGAACTCGAACAATTATTCCAGCAATACACCAAAGAAAAACTACTATCGAAAGAGGAACTGTCAGCATCAGGTTCTAATCGGCGGTATTTCAGATTAGAAAGTAAAAAAACTACATTGATTGGTGTCGAAGGAACCTCTGTGGAAGAAAATAATGCCTTCATCAAAATGGCCATTCATTTTTACAAGGTTGGGTTACCTGTTCCTCAATTCCTGGCACAAACTGATGATGGCCGATTCTATATTCAGGAAGATTTAGGGGACACACTCCTTTTTGACGCTATCTCCGAAGGTCGCAAAACCGGTGTTTTCTGCGAACAGGAAAAAGAATTGCTTCGTAAAACCATGCAAAAGTTACCTGCCTTGCAGGTGTTGGGAGCCCGGGACTTTGATTTCTCAGTTTGTTATCCGCAGCCTGAATTCAATGAACGCTCCATCCTGTGGGATCTGAATTATTTTAAATACTGTTTCCTCAAATCTACCGGCCTTGATTTTCAGGAAAACCTGTTGGAAGATGATTTCTCCAGGTTGTCGGAAATTCTTCTGCGTTCGCAAACCAATACCTTTATGTATCGTGATTTTCAGAGTCGTAATGTGATGGTGGTGGAAGATGAACCTTATTTTATCGACTTTCAGGGAGGAAAAAAAGGACCATTATACTATGATGTGGCCTCTTTTCTTTGGCAGGCCAAGGCACAATACAAGACTGAACTTCGTGAAGAATTATTACAGACTTACCTGACGGCTCTTCAGGAGTATATGCCGGTTGATGAAGTCAATTTCAGGGAACAACTGAAACATTTCGTGTTGTTCCGTACCTTGCAAGTCCTCGGTGCCTATGGATTCAGAGGCTATTTTGAAAAGAAACCACACTTTTTACAAAGCATACCTTTTGCACTTGAAAATTTACGAACCCTTCTACAGAATGAATTCTCGGAATACCCTTATTTGCTTCAAATTCTGAAACAAATGACCGAACTCAAGCAATTTCGTGAAGTTTCCATTCGCAAACCTCTTGTGGTCAAAGTCTATAGTTTCTCTTATAAAAAAGGCATTCCACAGGACGATTCCGGTAACGGGGGTGGTTTTGTATTCGATTGCCGTGCCGTAAATAATCCCGGGAAATATGAACGTTACGCTAATTCAACAGGTTTGGATGAGTCTGTGAAACAGTTTCTGGAAGATGATGGTGAAATACTTCCATTCCTGGAGAATGCTTTCAACCTGGTGGATGCTTCTGTCAAGCGATACATGGATCGTGGTTTTGCGAATCTGATGGTTAGTTTCGGTTGCACCGGCGGTCAGCACCGATCGGTTTATTCTGCACAAACGCTGGCAGAACACTTGAATACTACTTTTGGAATAGAGGTGCAACTGATACATCGTGAACAGAACATTGAAGAACTGTTTGCCTGTAAATAATAACCAATCAACTAATCAACTAAGTAACCATTCAACCAATCACCAATTGAAAGCAATGATTTTTGCCGCCGGATTAGGTACTCGCCTGAAACCGCTGACTGATAACCTTCCCAAAGCATTAATTCCAATCGCCGGGAAACCCTTGTTGGAGCATGTAATAATGAAATTAAAAGCTTCCGGCTTTCATGAGATCATTGTGAATGTACATCATTTTCCGGAACTTATTATCGAATTTCTGAAGGAAAATAACAACTTTGGAATCCGTATAGAAGTATCGGACGAAAGCAACTTATTGCTTGATACGGGAGGTGCTATACGAAAGGTTAAATGGTTTTTCGATGACAAAAAACCATTTCTGGTGCATAATGTCGATATATTATCGAATGTGGATCTGGTTGAACTGTATAACCAGCATCTTCAAGTCGGTTCCTTGGCAACCTTGGTAGTGAGTAAACGCGATACTTTCAGGTATTTACTGTTTAATGACGATAATCGATTATGTGGGTGGATAAACGAAAAGACAGGTGAAACAAAACCGACGGATCTTTCAGACACATTCCGGTTCAATAAGTTAGCCTTTTCAGGTATTCAAATGCTTTCACCTGATGTGTTTGATTTGATGGAAACCCTTGACCCGAAATTCCCCATTATGGATTTTTATTTATCCAATGTTCAAACTCAAATCATAAAAGGATTCATTCCTACGGATTTCCGTATGATGGATGTCGGGAAACTTGATGTATTGGAGGAAGCTGAACGGTTTGTAAAAAAGAACCCCTAACCCATAAAGGGGAATAAGATTAATAAATAAAACAGGCTAAATGGTGATTCTCTTTAAGGTACAATCATCTGGATGGCATTGGGAATGATGTTGATCGTGTATGGGGAACTTCCATTGACAATAATCCCATCAGCTTCCATGATTGCATTTTTAGGACACTCGATCCTCAGGCTTTGGGACTGAAAAGATTCTATAACCGAATGTTCCAGTAATTTACCGTTGAACAGCCTGAAAAGTGCCCCGATAATATCCGTGAATGTAGGTTTCTTTGCCATCATCACATCCAGCAAACCATCATAAGGCAGAGCATGAGGAGTTTGTTTCATACCACCTCCACTGAAACAACCATTAGCCACATTCATCGTAAACATGCTGTCTTCAATAATTCTTTCTTCAGAACGAATAAAGATTTTATGTGCCCGATAGGCAAATACAGCTACCAACAAAGCCACTGTGTATAAAAAAGAATGGCTTCCCACGTATTTTTTCAGGTTATGCGTGATGTTTGTCACTGTAGCATCCAACCCCAGGCCCACCGAATTGATAAAATAATGCGTTTGTAGTTCACCTTCCAGTTCATACTTCACCTTTCCGATATCAATGGTCTGAAGTTTCCCTTTGAGGAATACGTCAATGGAATGATTATAATCGCGTGTAAGCCCCCAGAATCGTCCCCAGTCATTGCCTGTACCCCGGGGAATTAAGGCTATTTTTAATGAATGGGTGTTTACTATGCCTGCACTGAAGATTCCATTGACCACTTCGCTCAGGGTGCCATCACCTCCAACTACTAAAAAATTCTGATAATTTCTTTCGGCAAAGAGCCTGGCAATTTTAATCGCATGTCCGGCAAACTTGGTTAACCGGTAATCAAATTGTATTCCCGCATGCTTGAGCGTGAGAAAAAGATATTTCCGTTGCTTCCGGAATTTCTTCTTCCCCGATTTTGGATTGATGATGATCGCCCAGGTGTTTGGTGTGATTTCCAAGAGCTGTAGGTTATTGGTTGTTATGTTACGGGGTTATTAATCATTAGGTTAATTGTAGATCGGTTAAGTCGCCTGAGTCTTCAAAGTCCTCCCTTCTTCTACAATCAACCAATCAACCATTTACCAAATTCGCAGTCAGGAAAAGATCCACCAACGTTAAGGCAGCCATAGCTTCCACAATCGGCACTGCACGCGGTATTACGCAAGGATCATGACGACCACGGGCTTCCAGTTCCACTTCGTTGATATGAATATCGAGGGTGTCCTGTTTCTTCGCAATCGTAGCTACCGGTTTAAAAAGTACCCTGAAATAAATATCTTGTCCGTTACTGATGCCGCCCTGTACACCTCCTGAATTATTAGTTCGGGTGGTCACTTTATCTCCGTCTTTCACAAAGGCATCGTTCATTTCCGAACCTTTCAGGCTTACACCTTCAAATCCACGTCCATAATCGAATCCATGCGTGGCATTGATGCTCAGCATAGCTTGTGCAAGCCTTGCCTGCAATTTGTCAAATACAGGTTCACCCAATCCAACCGGTACCCCCTTGATGACACACGAAATAATCCCGCCTATTGAATCACCTTCCAGTTTCAGCTGCTTGATGTAATCAATCATCTTATTGGCTGTTTCCAGTTCGGGACAGCGTACGATATTACTTTCAATCAACGATAGATCGATTGATTCATAATTCTGAGTCATCGCAATATGTCCAACCTGGGATGTATAGGCAGTGATTTCAATCCCTTTGTTTTTCAGGAATAATTTGGCTATAGCACCTGCCACTACCCGCGACGCTGTTTCGCGTGCCGAGCTGCGTCCACCTCCCCTGTGGTCACGAATACCGTATTTCTGTTGGTAGGTATAATCGGCATGCGAAGGCCTGTATACTTCCTTCAAGTGATCATAATCAGTACTGTGTTGGTTTTCGTTCCAAATCACAAAAGCAATCGGAGTCCCCGTGGTCTTCCCTTCAAAGATCCCGGAAAGAAATTCAACCACATCCCCTTCTTTGCGTGGAGTCGATATATCCGACTGGCCCGGCCGCCTACGGTTCAGCTCGTTCTGAATGAAATCCTCATCCAACTCTATTCCCGATGGACATCCATCCACGATGCCCCCGATACCCTTGCCGTGGGATTCTCCAAATGATGTGAACGTAAATAATTTACCGATAATATTCGACATTGGTTCTTGAATTGATGAATATATTTTGAATACTTATTACTTTAAACGTTGTTTGATGTACAAAGTTAATTGAAAATATGCATTTCTAATCCATTCATTCCCTTTTTTGGTGTTTCTTCTTTGTGAAGGACTTAATTTATCCACGATTCAACCTGTTTCAAGGAGAAATTACAAGTAAATCACAAGTAAATCACAAGTAAATCACAAGTAAATTCCGTTAGGGTTGCGTTAGGGTTGCGTTAGGGTTGCGTTAGGGTTCCGTTAGGTAGACCTAA
>CAIYOZ010000374.1 GCA_903927945.1 uncultured Bacteroidales bacterium
GAGAAATCAAAATGATCATTGCTGTATATGTCAATGAAACGATTTCGTGTGACGGGTGATGAAAACCAGGCGTCAATCTGCTCGATGGGAGGTTTTTCCTTAAGGTCGTACAAAGGGACCCTTTTGTCCCGAAGGAATTTTCTGAAATTGGCCGTCATAGTCTTGTCCAGCACGGCTTCCTCTTTGAGAAAGGGTCCATACAACATCCAAAAGGTTTGCATCTTATCTATGAGGACGGCCTTATTTTTCTGCGATTTTCTATTATCATAATAAAATTGCTCGATTAGAAACTTTAGGCCCCACAATTTTTGTGTCAGGTGCGCATCAATCTTTTCCATGTTTAATGAACTCCTTAAATTTAAGCGTAAGTTCGTTAACAAAATAACCTTTAATATCAATTACTTATTGACATTATGGTACGGATGCCCTACATTCGTAATCATACAAGGTTGTAACTAAACAAACAACCAATTTGCCCCCTCTATGAGGCGAGGCCTGAGAAGGAAGAGGATCCCGAGGTTTGTCTGGGAGGTAAGACCATGATGATCAGAAATGAAGAAAATGATTTAAATAGAATGATGCTGATTGAGTTGGCTGTCGAAGAACAATTAAAAAGCCAGGGCGCTGAGGATAACCTCGAAAAAGGAAAACGGGGAACGGTTGCTATACCACAACAGATGGTAGGATCTCGCCGGAGAACGGAAGATATTTTTGCTGGCATGATTAAGAATATTACGAACGTTAAATTGCCTGCGAAACAACAACAGCAAGAACAACGGATTATAAAGAAGCCCAATGCCCGCAGGAGGAAGCGCGGCCCGCGAGCCATCAGACATTTACGATAAGGCACAAGTGTTACAAAGTAACCTGAAAACAAAATCCAATACATCTCCATAGGGATGAAACAGGTAACCCTACACGTTAGGGTTGTTTAAAAAGGACATGAATATAAACAATTTAAATAAAAGAAAGGAGGCCAAAGTATGTGGAAAAACATTAAGCGTCACGCATGCGAATGCGCTAGACAAATTTTTGTTGGAGTTGTTGTCACTGTTACATCTGGTTTGATTTTAGGCGCCTTGAGTAAGAAAGATTAAAAGTAGTGAGTTTGTTTGGAAGGATTAACAAAAGTAAAATTTAAATTTTGGAGGCTATACGATGTTAAAATTAATGATCAATAAAGTAAAAATTCCAGTTACAAACAGGAAACCAGATTCAGTAATAAAAGCAGGTAATTATACAGTTCAAGTTTATGGAAATAAAGTAACGGTCGGTGTTAAAACGGGCATAAAGGCAGGACCTCATTTTGGAGGGAGCGGATATAGTAACCCTAAAACCTAAAACCGTATAGCGAAATTTATAGGGGGGATATTATGCCCCCCTATAAGGCGGTGACTACAATCAATTTAAATAAAAGGAAGGAGAGCTATTATGAATCTATATAAATGTATCAAGCCAAGCTTCTTCCTTGGCTTGATGTTCATAAATAATGGTAAGTTTAAATGTTAAATAATGAACTTGCCCGAGATTGCGGAGACTGCCTGACGGCTACAGAGCTTGCAGCATTTCTAAAGATTGACCGCCGAACAATTGTAAAGTATGCTAATTACTGGGGTGGTGTGGAAGTAGCACCTGGTACCTGGCGGTTCTTTGAAAAGAGAATAATGGAGGTTCTAAATGCCCAGTTTAATTTTAAAACGGGGAACAAA
>CAIYOZ010000375.1 GCA_903927945.1 uncultured Bacteroidales bacterium
ATGCCTTTTCCCATTGCGTTGCATCTCCGATGACTTTTCCTTTAATTTTTTGAATTCCCAAATAAATACTTCTTTATGTAAAGGTCCAATTATTGTATTTTTTTTCTTATTTATTATCCAGTATTGAATAGTATCACCCCCTCGCATAATTTCAGAAACATAGTGGTCATTACAAAACTCTTTTACTTTCTTTGTGATTTCTCTATAGATTACAATGAAATTCTCATCAGATTTGCATTCAACTATTTCACCCAATAGAACAATATCATCTTCTTTAGAATCAACTTTTTTATAAATTACGGTAGTCACACCATAACCAGTTAAAAAATATCCATTACCAAGATTACGATCATAATCAAGCGTGCAATTATACATTCCAGTTATCAAAAAAACAAAGAACAAGAAAAATCTAATTGTATTTTTCATATTTTATCAATTTAATTTTTAATAGAACTTGTACCTACTCCAATAGCGTTAAATATCTTCATCAAAATAGCTGGTTCTGTTCTCAATTGTCCATATCCATAAGGTATTAAACCAAAACCGTAGCTATCATTTATACCATGAAAAGTTTGTAACATTGAAATTGAAGGATGTCTAATTAAAAATTCATAAGCCCAAGTTCCAGCACCTTCTTTCCATGCCTTACTTAAAGAGTGTTGATCATAATCAAAAATATCTCTATTAAGTTTTACTTTCCCATTAGCTGATAATAATGTCATATAATTTTTACCCCATGACCCATAAGTATCTAGAGGAGTATTAAGTATTAAAGTAGTATTTATAAATTGACCCTTGCCAATGGCTTTAAAATCACTGACATATAAATTTCCTAAATCTATTTTTGAAGCATCCAAATATACTGGGCTATTTCCATTTTCTCTACCCCATTGAAGAAGTTCTTTGTAACTCATAACACCATCATAATCTGGTCTGCGTGATAAACTGGAATAACTTCTCGCAAAATTGTCTCTAGCCGTAGCTCCCTTTAATGCATTTTCTCCCAGATCATTTTTTAAAGCATCCTCATGGCTCATATTCTGCTTAAAGTTTGTTTTATCCATGATAATACCTTTTCCTTGTAAACCTTGGTCATCTGTTCCAAGCAGACTGCCTTCTTCATTATAAATAGGAGATGCATCCATTCCATCTGGATCAATTCTATTTATTGGGTTCCCTAAACAATACGCATACGGACTAATACTATAGCACTTCTCCGCCAGTGGATCCAAACTTCCCCACCCTAATCTATCTGCAAAGTAAGTCCTTGCTCCATAGTCCAAGCCGTCGTACCCATTCATTTCATCAAACTTCTTACCATTGTATTTATTTAGTTGTGCGCCTGGATTATCTCCCGGGTTATAAGGCATAGGCAAACCGGAAGCAAAATACTGTGTCCGCTGCACCGTGGTGTTGGTATTTGCCAGCCAAACCTCCCGTATATTCCCCAGGTGATCCCGGCGATAATAATTGTAATTAGGTGTTGTGGCTGTAATGTTTTCCACATACCCTTCGGCATTGTACAATCGTTGCAAACCAGTTAATGTGACAGGAGCAACACCCCCCAACGTATTATACTCTTTGTTATCAATATATGCAGCACCTTTCTTAGCGGAACTTGGAAACATATACGTTATTACTTGTCCGGATAAAAGAGGTACCGCCAGTTTCACTAACTCGGTATTATATTCAGTCCCCAGCTTCCGACCGTCGGCAGCATACCGGTTAACAATTTGGTTCCCTGTCGAAAACTGTATTGTATCCGGCAAATTTAATATATTATATCGGATTGTAACGACATCACGGTCTAAATCAGTGGTCATATTGCCATTTTGATCATAAATAAATCTATTAATACCGCTATCCGTTGATGAAGGATATTGTTTAACATTATATAGACCTAGTGGAGTATAATCCTGGCCAATTGATTTAATCTGATTCCCATTGTATGTATAATTTAATCCATCAAGATTATTGCCATTACTTCCATTATCACCATCAATAGTTCGGAAAAGATTAAAGATATTTCCTTGGCGATCGTACGAAAAGGCTTCACTAAAGTCCCCATAATCAGTAAATCCATCGTTTATAGTATAGTCTGCATTTGTAAGCCGATTCAAATTGTCATAGGTATAAGCATAACCTTTCTTTATTCCATTATAAAACCAATTTGAATACGAGATATTTCCATTATAACAGGGCGTTGTACTAACCGGATTTGTATTATAAAACAAATCTTCTTCAAAGGTTCCGCTCTTTATCAGGGTTGTCCAGTTGCGGATATTGTACCCATAACTTTCCAAATCAGTTTGGTTGTGTCTGTTGTGTGTACTGAGCCTGCCTAATTCATCATATGAATTTGTGCAAAGAGTAATAGGTGTTTTACCATTAACCTGATAAGAGGTAGTTAAAATCTACTGATTCCTATATTCGGATTCCGAAACCTACTTTCCAACAGCACTCCGTAATTGCTGTCAGGGATTCAAATTTAGCTGATTTTCCAATGTATCTTTAATAACTGCATTTATGGATCGACCGGTTTGTTTTGCCTTCAGAGCAATTTGGCAGTGAATATCGGATGTTATTCGAATGTTCAGTGTTCCGCAAAATGCTTTACATGGCTTGATTCCGCTTACAACCTTTCAGATAGCTGTCGATGGTTCTTCAATTTGTTGTAAACATAAGAATATCAATTATGCAAATTCCAGTATGATATCAGCATCAATCTGTAAACAATTTCGGAGGTTTTTTGCAAGCCGCATACCGATCGGTTTTTTGCCTCGAAGAATTTCGCTCATTCGTGCTTCATCAATGCCAAGCAAGCGGGCAGTATCCCTTTGTTTTAAATTGCGCTCCGGTCCCTCCGGATATCTACAATCCTTTTAAATGTACAAATGGTCCTGCCTGGTTGTTGGGATTTGTAATCCCAACGTAATGTATTATAAGGATTTGTAATCCGATTAACTCTTCAAGTCATACTAATGTTACATCCAACAATCCTTTACCGCCCGCCCAATCAATGGCCGAACTATATCTGTAATATTCCTCCCGGTTCACGATTTCTGCCTTCACAGGATTCTCATGGATATAGTTCAATTTCTGGTTGAAGTAATCGTTCAGGTAAATCTCCTGGGCATCATTCCCCTCTTGCCAAAACCGGTAATTCTTGATCTTTTTATCATTCTTACCCGCATACTCGAACCTGTTCACCATCCATTCACGGCGACTCTCGGTACTTTCGACCAACAGGGTACGAATGATTTCCTTACTTGTGAATTTCTTGAAGTCACGCAGTATATCGGACACTTTATTATCGCTGCTTGATCCCACTATCATGTGCATATGGTTTGTCATGAGCACCCAGGCATAAATAATCAGCCCCTTTTCTTTCTGACAATACTGCAAAGATTCAATTATGATATGTCGGTAAAGCGGGCGTGAAAAGAGTTACACCCAATCCACCACCGTATCTGTCACAAAATAAACTTCCCCATTTATCCGGTTCTTGATATCCATAATTTTACAAATTTAAGGTTCGCAAATATAGTGAATAAAATTGAATAATTGTAATTATCGGATTACAAATCCTTATAATACAAGGAGCTGGGATTGCAAATCCCAGCTGACAGGCATTACCATTTTTACATTTAATGAAGGACATATCCGGAAGGACGGGAGTTTTTATGATTACTTGCAAAAATAAGCAAGTAGTTATAAATTTGCAAGTATTTTTCTGTTTATTATCGATTTATAAATTCACAGAGTTGCTTTCAAGCAAAAATGCTTTATGTCATAGCTAGAGTCTGCCTTTGTCATACCTTCGAAGTGCCTTGGTCTTTAGACATTACATACATGTTACATACATATTACATACATATTACATATACATCACATACCTATATAGGTATGTAACATCTATGTAATATGTATCTGATGAGTATTGAATATGAATAAAATGAATAAAAACCAAGGCACTTCGAAGGTATAACAAAGGCATAAAGAAGGATAACGGAAATTGGCAGGATCTACATAACAAGGAGTGAACATAAAAGACCTTGCAGGCTCTCTGTTTTTGATTTTTCCACAAAAAAAGGTCCCGTAAATACTCTATTTACAGGACCTTGATGGATTGATTCAGTTGATTGGTAAGTTGGCTGACCGGATGATTCCTTGCTTAGCGCTTATTACTCGATGCTTACTTCTCACTCCTCATCTCTCATTTTTTACTCTTATCGCACATCAAATTTTATAACAAAACGGCTACCTTTCCCCAATTCGCTTTCCACGGCCAGGGTACCATTGTGGGCTTCCACGAAGTCTTTGGAGATGGACAGTCCGAGTCCGCTGCCCTGGATCTTGGTGCCGGGAACCCTGAAATAGCGGTCGAAGATGCTCTGGTGGTAGCGGGGGTCGATGCCTTTGCCGAAATCCTGGACGTACATTTCGACGACGTTTTCAGTTTGTCGGGCTCCGATAATCACCCTGCCATACTCCGGTGAGAAGCGGATGGCGTTGCTGAGGAGGTTGGTCAGTACCCAGGCTATTTTTTCACTGTCCACGTAGAGTTTGTCAATTTTTTCGGGATACTCCACCTCAATCTGGCAACCGAATTTATCAGCCTGCACACGGTTGGCGGCAATGGCATAATTGATCAGCTCGATTGGTTTGGTGATCTTCGGCATCAGTTGCAGCTTGCCGGCTTCCACCTGGGTCATGTTGAGCAGTTCTCCGGTGATACTGAGCAGCCTCTCGCTATTATCTTTGATACTCTGGGATAACTCCTCCTGTTCGGTATTTAATGTCCCTACGCGCTTGTCTTCGAGTAATTGAAGGCTCATCAGGATGGCCGAGATGGGCGTCTTCAGTTCATGCGAGATGGTGGAAATAAAGGTGGTCTTGGCTGATTCGAGTTCCTTGAACTCCGTGATGTTTTTCAACATGATGACATGACCGAAATTCTGTGATTCGGTTTCACCGGTTTCGAGCATTCGTATGGGGATGTATTTGGCCTGAAAGAAACTTTCCTTGTTATCGGCATAAATGTTCAACGGTTCATTCTTGTCATCCGGGGTAATCAGTTCGCGCATCAACCGGCGCATCAGGTCGTTTTTCAAGGCCAGGTCGGTAGCTGACTTGCGGATGACGTTCTCCCGCTTCATGTTCAGGATGTTCAGTGCCTCGTTGTTTATGAACAGTACTTCATGGTCGTTGTTCAATCCGATAATCGGTTCGGTGATGGCGTTTACAATGGCCTCAATGTATTTTTTACCCTGCAGGATATCAGCCAGAGAACTCGCCCGGTATTCTGCCAGGCGTTCTGCCATGCTGTTAAAGCTTTCGGATACCTGAATAAATTCTTTGTTGGAGGTCAGGTTCAGTCGTTTTTCGTAGTTGTGGTTGGCAATTTCAAGAATGCCGTTGGTCAGTTCACGGATGGGACGGTTGATAACCGCCGGTAGTCTGAAATATAGCGTGATGCCGACAATGATACATGCCGCTCCGACGATAGATACCATGAACAAGGCCCGTTGCAGTGCTAAACCGGCAGCCGGGTTGCCGGGATCCATGGCTGTTAATAGCCTGAAATTGACGACCGACAGCACCACCAGTAAAATGATCATGGATAACAATAATCCAATACCCAGGTTTAGTTTAGTTTTTGTATACATCTTTCCGAAAAGTTTAAAAGTTTAAAA
>CAIYOZ010000376.1 GCA_903927945.1 uncultured Bacteroidales bacterium
CATAGCCGGTGACTGGAGTTCAGACGTGTGCTCTTCCGATCTGGGGTTGTTGAAAGTTCAAAGGAAAAAAACAAGAAATTATCGGTAGATAAACAGTCTATGTTTGATGTTGAAATGATGATGCGCGATTATGATAAGGTAAATGAATTGGCTCCTGACTTTACTTTTTCGTACTTCAATAAGGCTAACATTTTATGCACCCAGAAAGATTTTAACTCAGCGATCTCGAATTATTCAAAATCAATTGAAATAGATCATGACTTTGCAGAAGCATACTTCAATCGCGGTTTAACCTATTTATTTATTGGTGAAGATACAAAAGGTTTGGCAGACTTAAGTAAAGCAGGTGAATTGGGAATTTACAAAGCCTATAACTTGCTTCAACGATTCAAAAAATAAGCGCCAGCTAGTATAGCCATTAAATTCGAATGGCAAACTTCTTTAACCTGGCATCGAGCATATGGGATGGAATAATTTGCTTCACACATTCGGCAACCGCATTTAAGAGACCTTCCCGAACAAAATCATGACGAATGACGACTGATATTTCACGGGTAGCTTCGGGCTTCACTATTTCACGCAGATTTAATTTCTGCCTGTCATTCAACAGTTCAATATGAAGCTCCGGAATAACTGTATATCCACCATTTATATCCACTATTTTTACCAAGGTATCAATACTCCCTGCCTCATAAGTTGAATCGTGGTGTGGCTTTTTATTACAAAAATTAAATACCTGATTACGTAAACAGTGACCCTCTTCGAGTACCCATAACCGATCAAGGGGCATATCTGTGGCAGATAGCTGGGTACGCTCATATATCGGATCTTTGGGTGAGATATAGGCTATAAATTTTTCATAATACAACGGAACTTCCAAAATGTGAGGGTCCTCCAGTGGTGTAGAAAGGATAGCCATATCTATCTCTGCAATCCTTAATTTTTGAATGATCGTGTCAGTATGCATTTCACTCACCTTGAGAGTAATGTCAGGATACATATCTTTGAATAATGCGATAAACTGTGGCAAAAGGTAGGGTGCAATAGTAGGAATAATGGCTAAATTCAAGATTCCGGTAAGAGATCCCTTTTCAGTTTTTATACTTTCCTTCAATTGATTTGTTTGATAAATAATTACTTGTGCCTGATCGATAATCTGTTTCCCGATTTTAGTAGGCTCAATGGGTTGACGTGATCGGTCAAAGATTTTACAATCCAGTTCATCTTCCAGTTTTTGAATCATGGCACTCAAAGTCGGTTGTGTAACACCACAAATTTCGGCAGCACGCACAAAATGACGTGTTTTATCCAGGGCAAGTACGTATTCCAGTTGTTGTAAAGTCATCGTTATAGTTTTTATCTATGCAAAGATAAATATTATGGGTTAATAATAAACTCAATTTTTAATTAAATTAATGATTGTCTTATATTTAATTATGACAGATGAATTGTTAATGATAATTTTGTTACCTATCTTTGTACTACTTAGTAAAATAATCGACTCGTGAAAAAGAAAAACCTCCTGTTATTTTTGTTGATTTTTGGCTTATCATCCATTCATGCTCAACTCTTATGGAAAGTCACTGGGAATGGCATGAAACATCCCTCCTACCTTTTTGGCACTCATCATTTGATATCCATACAATTCCTTGACAGCGTTCCCGGATTATTTAAAGCATTTAATGAATGTGATGCAGTTATTGGCGAAATGATTATCAATAATATTGACGCATCGGCTAAAATTCAACAAGCAGCCATTATGCCAGATCATCAGAAAATAAAAGATTTATTGAATGAAGAACAATATAAGCTGGTTGACACTGAATTAAAATCTGTGTTGAAATTTGGGTTGAAAGATGTGAGCATTATGAATCCCACTCTCATACTCACCATGTATGAAATGGAAATCTACAAGAAGTTGACAGGCTTTTCGGATGATAAGCAGATTGATTCCTATTTCCAGACGGTGGCAGTTACAAAAGGTAAAAAAGTCATTGGATTGGAGACCGTTGATCAGCAAATTGCTGTCTTGTTTGGAACCGGATCATTGGAAAGACAGGCAGATCTATTAGTTGAAACCATTCTTCGCAAAGATAGCATTCTCCGTGAGATGATACAGCTAAACAAACTTTATAAGCTAGGAAAAATGGATGAATTAGTTGAGTTATCGAAAGGCAAGGATAATGATATAACCGATATGACAGAGGAGGAATATGCGAAACTGGTAGATAACCGGAATGCTGACTGGCTGACGAAACTTCCCGGATATTTTAAAGAAACTTCCTGCTTTGTCGCCATAGGTGCCATGCATTTGGGAGGCAAAAACGGACTGGTGAAACAATTACAAAAAGCTGGATATAAAGTAGTGGCTAGTAAGTAGTGGCTAGTAAGTAGTAGGTAGTA
>CAIYOZ010000377.1 GCA_903927945.1 uncultured Bacteroidales bacterium
ATGTTCGTTCAATTCATTATTTTGTCCTAATAATTACTAAACAACTCATAAGAAAATCAGGAAGTAAAAACATCTTTTCATTACATATGTTTTAATAAACACTTTAAAATCAGATTATGGCAACACAACATTTCTTTTTGAAATTAAATCCTCCAAGAGCTTCATTTACATTTGACATGTCCGAGGAAGAAAGAATTATTATGCAGCACCATGTAGCTTATTGGAAACCTTTTGTAGAAAAAGGAATTGTACTTGCATTGGGTCCGGTATTAGACCCAAAAGGTGGATTTGGAATTGCAATTATAGGTGTCGAAGACGAAAAGCAACTAGAGACATTAATTGCAGATGATCCGGCAAATGGGTTAAACAGATACGAAATATATCCAATGCGCGTTACCTCAAGGTTTATAAACAATTAGTGATTGTACGGTTGTCATGCTTGGTTGATTTTCATTTTTATTTCATTATTGCATTATTAAAATCATTTTGAGATGAATTAAAATCTCAACAAATTATTTACTAAACAATAAACAATAAAAATTATGAAAACAGTAAGAATTCATGAGTATGGGAATGCTGATGTTCTTCGAATAGAAGAAATGCCTGTTCCAAAAATTGCTGACGATGAATTATTGATTAAAGTTCATGCAGCATCTATTAATCCGGTGGATTGGAAAGTAAGGGAAGGGTATCTGAAAGAGATGCATCTCCATTCATTACCAATCACCCTGGGACAGGATTTTTCGGGAACAATTGAAAAAGTAGGCAATTCCGTAAAGGGGTTTAAAGTTGGAGATGATGTATATGGGAGGCCTTCGATTGAAAGGGATGGTTCGTATGCTGAATACCTCGAAGTGAAAGCAAATGAATGTGCCTTGATGCCTAAAACCATCACCTACGATGAGGCAGCGACCATTCCGCTAGCTGGAATTGCAGCCTGGGAAACATTGATCAATAAAGCTAAAATTCAAAAAGGACAACGGGTATTGATCCTGGCAGCATCCGGAGGAGTTGGCTCATTGGCTGTTCAAATTGCCAAGAACAGGGGATGCTATGTGATTGGTACTACCTCAAGTGTGAATCTGGATTTTGTAAAGAAATTAGGTTGTGATGAAGTAATCGATTATATGAGTCAGGATTTCAGTCAACGGTTAACCGATATTGATGTTGTGTTGGATACTATTGGAGGGGAAATTCAGGAAAAAGCGTTTAAAGTTATGAAAAGAGGTGGTATTCTGATTTCAACCGCCAATAAACCAAATCAGGAAATGGCTAATAAGTTTGGCGTTCGTTGCGAATATGTATTTGTGGGTCCGAATGCTCATATTCTGAATGAACTCAGGACCTTGATTGAAATGGGACAAATTCATCCGGTTATTGATAAAGTTTTCAGGTTTGAAGATGTAAAACAGGCACAAAATTACAGTCAATCGGGTAAAGCAAGAGGAAAAATCGTGTTGGAAGTTGTAAAATAAGTGTGTATGCATTTTAGAAAGTTCTCATAAGCCAACGGCAATTGCCGTTGGCTGTGTAGCGTAATCTATATCTTTAAACAGCATACTATCTCTTAAATCAATAACATTCATAACCTTTATAAATCTGAGTGGTTGACACAGATTTATCCACCTGAGCATCAGGACTAACCATTAAAAAAGTTAATCTATGCCTTAAAAAATTGCTTATTCTATTTCATTGATTGACATGAAATTAGTAAAATCGTGAAGCTATTTATTTTTTGGGTGATTAAAGTATTCTGAAGTATGGAAAAAACAAAACAAGAACTGATCGATGCATTCTTTGAAGCATATTCTAAACGGGATATAAATGGAATCAAGCAGGTTATGTCGGAAAATGTGACATGGTCATTTTTAGGTCAACATAAACTGGCAGGCATAAAAAATGGCATTGTGGAAGTGATCGCTTTTTTTGATAAAATGGGATCCATTATGAAAGAATCAAATTCTGACATTGAAAAGCTAATAATCGCCTCAAATGACAACTACCTGATAGAATGCCAGCACATAAAAACCAACCGGGAAGATGGGATTAACATTGAACATGATATCAGTGTATTATGGACATTCGAAAATGGTAAAATTATTTCAGGAAAACATTTTTTTGCAGACCCAAAATCAGTAGACACTTATTTTAATGCTGTGCCTTTGCGCACTGAGAAGCTCTTTGGATCGAATCCAATAACAATTGTGGAGAACCGGGTATGATAACTTTACGAAAGACAATCCTGATTTTTCCAGAGAAAGCTGGATGGAAGGATGGAATTATCTTATTCAGAAACAATTAAAAGAATTTTTATCCAGTTAAAAATAAAAATCACATCATCGATTAGATACTTCAAATTTGTAATCTTACTTTTAATCAATGTGCAACATGCAATACTTCGTTAATCTTTACGTTAATCTTCTGAATATCAGAAATATAAGTTCATAATTATTTGTATAAGTCATTGGAAATCACTACCTTTATAGGTACTTCAACTCCTATAAAATCATGATTTCCAAGACTCAAATCTCTTATTCCTCGCTATGCGAGTTATGTTTTAAACATTTGCCCAATCCACTGAATAAATGGCGTAGGGACTTTGTAAAAGACGTTCTTTGGCTTTTTTTGAGTATTAATGCACCTGTCAACTTTCTACAGTTGGGCAGGTATGGACAATATGGAGAACAACGTTACCGACAACAATTTGAAGGTGATTTTGACTTTTTTAATTTCAACTCTACACTTATCCAACAACATTGCGGGACAAGACTTGTAATAGCCTTTGACCCTAGCTACATACCTAAATCAGGACGTAAAACAGAGGGTGTAGGTTGGTTCTGGTCTGGTAGTGCCAGCCAGTCAAAGTGGGGCTTGGAAATAGGCGGTATAGCTGTCCTTGATTTGGATAATCACACTGCCCTTCATTTAGAAGCCGTTCAAACGATTCCACTTGAAGGAGAAACACTTTTAGATTTCTATGCTCGAATCATTAATGAGCGAGCACCTAAATTAAAAAAGATATCCAATGTGGTGGTTGCTGATGCTTATTTTTCTAAAGAACCGTTTGTATCTAAACTTATGCTCTGCGGACTGGATGTCATATCGCGCTTGAGAGACGATGTTCGTCTACGGTACATATTACAAATTAAGAAAACAGGTGAAAAAGGTAGACCCAAAACAAATGGAAATAAAGTAAACTTCTCATCTCTGGATAATAAACACTTCTCTATTGAAAGTGTAAGCGATGATTTGCGAATACAAACTGCTGTAGTTTATGCTGTTGCCCTAAAACGGTTAGTGAGAGTGGTCTTTGTTGAATTCCTTAAAAACGGGAAAGTCACTTCTTCTAGTGTTTATTTCTCAACAAACATTGAAATGGAGGCTGCTGAGATTCTTGAAATATATCAAACTCGTTTTCAAATCGAATTTGTATATCGTGATGCAAAGCAACATACAAGCTTGACTTCATGCCAAGCTCGTAACAAAGAAAAACTTTATTTTCATTTCAATATGTCGCTCACAGCGGTAAATGTTGCTAAGATTGTTCACTGGTTTTCCATACCAATCGAGGAAAGAAAATCATTCTCTCTTTCGGATATTAAAACAATCAACCACAACACCTTACTATTAGAAAAATTTATTGTTATGTTTGCTATCAAACCATACATACTTAAAAATAACCAAAATGTCAAAGAGCTACTGTTATACGGCACTATTGCCGCTTAAATGTTAATTATATTTTAACGAAGTATTGACATGAGAAAGATAATTTTATTTAATATGATAAGTGTTGATGGGTACTTTGAAGGAATAAACCAATCGATTGAATGGCACAATGTGGATGATGAATTTAATGTGTTTGCCATTGAGCAATTAAATGATGCTGATTTGCTTATTTTCGGTAGGAAAACGTATGATCTAATGGCTGGTTATTGGCCAACTATTTCTGCAACTACCGATGATCCAACAGTAGCATTCAAAATGAATACAATCCCAAAAATTGTATTTTCCAGAACTATGGAAAAAGCAGAATGGAATAATACTAAAATAGTGCGGGAAAATATAACTGAAGAAATTACAAACCTTAAAAATCAAGCTGGTAAAGATATATTTATATTCGGAAGTGCAGATTTAGCATCTTCATTGAGAGAATTAGACTTAATTGACGAATATCGGATTATGATAAATCCGGTGGTGTTAGGTAGTGGGAAACCATTATTTGTAAATATCAACAATAAATTAAATCTTAAATTACTGAAAACCAGAATTTTCAATTCAGGAAACGTATTGCTTTATTATGTGACTAAAAAGGATTGAAAATACGCTCATTCCATTGAATGAATTTATTACATACCGACTTTTTGTAAAACAATCATAATTAAATTACAACTATGGCAACAATCAGTAGAACAAAAATCAGAACCAGAACTACACGTAGCAGGCAAGGAAAAATCAATTTAATTGATGAAAAGATCGTTCCTTTTTTGTGGTTCAACAATAATGCAGAAGAAGCTGTGAATTTTTATAATTCTACATTTAAGAATTCGAAGATTCTTAGAATTACACACTATGGCGATTCAGGTCCGGGACCTAAAGGATCAGTGATGTCGATTATTTTTAAGCTTGAAGGGCAGACATTTTATGCCCTAAATGGAGGACCTGAATTTACATTCACCCCCTCGACTTCATTTTATGTGAGTTGTAAAACAACGAATGAAATTAATGCACTTTGGAGAAATCTGTCCCAGGGAGGTAAAGTATTGATGGAACTTGCGAAATATCCTTTTGCCGAAAAATATGGATGGGTACAGGACAGGTATGGAATTTCCTGGCAATTGATTATTTCAACTAATATTCAAAAAATAACACCTTTCTTAATGTTTGCCGGGGAGCAGCAGGGAAAAGCAGAACAAGCAATTAATTTCTACGTGTCATTGTTCAAAAATTCAAAAATTATCAACTTGAATAGGTACTCTGAAAGTGATATAGGACAAACAGGCTCTGTAATTCATTCAGAATTCAAACTTAACGGTCAGATTTTCATGGCCATGGATAGTGCCATAAATCAGGATTATTCATTTTCTCAGGCAATATCATACTTCGTGAATTGTAAAACTCAACGGGAAGTTGATGAATTCTGGGAAAAATTATCCGAAGGAGGCCAGAAACAACAATGTGGATGGCTCATTGATAAATTTGGAGTTGCCTGGCAAATTGTACCTACCATATTGGATGAATTGCTGAATGATCCTGATCAGGTAAAATCAACCAGGGTGATGAATGCAATGATGCAAATGGGAAAAATTGATATAAAGGCTCTAAAAAGCGCCTATAACAATCATCATATCTCCTGATATCAGTCAATTAAACAATTATCACTAAACTTAAAACTATGACAACAATAACTAGAAATGATCGTGTCAGTATTATCGCTGAGCCTGGAGTAAAAGAAATCCTTATTATACGGGAATTCAATGCTGAACGTGAACTTGTTTTCAAAGCATTCACGAATCCTGATCTATATGCTCAATGGATAGGTCCAAATGGGTATACAACAAAAATTGACAAGTTTGAACCAAGAAATGGAGGAAGTTATCGGTTTATCCAAAAAGACCCGGAAGGTAGGGAATTTGCTTTTCACGGTGTATATCATGAAGTACTCAGCCCCGAAAGAATGATCAGCACCATGGAATTCGAAGGACTTCCCGAAAAAGGTCATGTGGAATTTGATATCACCAGGTTTGATGAAATACCGGAAAACAGAACCCGAGTAACCATTCAATCGATCTATCAGTCGATTGAAGACAGGGATGGCATGATAAAAAGTGGTATGCAAAAAGGTGTTGAAGAAGGATTTGAACGTTTGGAAGGCATTTTGTCAAATGGATTCTCCACCTGGGAAATTTAATAATGAAAAACTATATCAGTGTAATAGCTCAACTGACACATAACAACGTTTTGTGAGTAAGCAGTATCATTTACTTGGTTTATTTCAATTACAAAATTGAATGGTGTTGTTGTTAACATATCAATTGAGTGAGTTGCGACAATCAAAGTATTGCTATGTGTCATCCTCAAAGCTATCGGTATTTATCTAAGTGGGCGAATAAATTAACGTTTTAATTCATATACATGATGAGTAAAATAGGTATATTGGGAACAGGAAATGTAGGTGATACCATTGGATCAAGATTAATCGAATTAGGACATTCAGTGACGATGGGTTCCCGAACAAACAACAACGAAAAGGCCTTAGCTTTCGTTGCAAAACATGGTGATAAAGCACTGGCAGGTACTTTTGCTGAAGCTGCCTCTTTTGGTGAGATTATTTTTAACTGCACAAAAGGATTGGGTTCACTCGATGCACTTCATATGGCAGGTGAGAATAACCTGAAGGATAAAATAATTGTGGACGTATCAAATCCGCTGGATTTCTCACAGGGCATGCCACCTTCGCTTACTGTTTCGAATACTGACTCATTAGCTGAAGAAATTCAAAGAGCTTACCCGTCATCTAAAGTAGTGAAAACACTAAACACCATGTGGGCAGGACTCATGGTTAATCCTAACCTGATAAATAATGGTGATCATACTGCATTCATCAGTGGGAATGATACCGATGCAAAAAATACAGTGAAAGAAATTCTGGTATCTTTCGGGTGGATAGATAAAAATATCATTGATTTGGGCGATATAACTACATCAAGAGGTACCGAGATGTATCTGGCTTTGTGGGTGCGCGTTATGGCAAGCCTCAATACCGGTAGTTTTAATATCAAAATTGTTAGTTGATCACGATATTAACTGAACGTTATTAAAATTGCGCGACCATAGGAAATCAAAATTCCTTTGGCCACACAATTTCGGGTGAGTATAAATTGTAAATTCTACCAATTCAGAATTACTTTTCCACATTGAGCACTTTCCATGACATCAAATCCCTGTTGAAAATCATTAATCTCGAACCGGTGAGTAATTACAGGTGAAAGATCAATTCCCGTAATAAGCATTTGTTCCATTTGATACCAGGTTTCCCACATTTCACGGCCATAAATCCCTTTTAATGTCAAGGCTTTGAAAATGATCTTATCCCATTGAACCGTGGTGGTATTTGGCAAGATACCCAACAAAGCAATCTTGGAACCATTGTACATATTTTCAATCATACTTTCAAATGCAACAGGCGAACCTGACATTTCCAGCCCAATATCAAATCCATGCATGTGCAAGCTTTTGACAGCCTGTTCTATACTTTCTCCTTTCATTGGATTTAGGGTTAAAGTAGCACCCATTTTTTTTGCAATATTCAGCCTGTAGTCACTCAGGTCGCTTACAACAATATTGCGGGCACCTGCAAATTTGCAAATGGCAGTGGCCATAATGCCAATCAATCCTGCACCCGTAATTAATACATCTTCACCAATCATGGGAAATGACAAAGCTGTATGGGTGGCATTTCCAAAAGGATCCATGATAGACGCTATTTCATCCGGAATCCTTGAATCCAAATGAACCACATTTTCGGCAGGTAATGAGAGATATTCTGCAAATGCACCATCCCTGTTCACCCCTACCCCCACAGAATTTTCACAGACATGGAGTTTGCCTCGCCTGCAATTACGACAATGGCCACACGCAATATGCCCTTCACCGGTTACCCGATCGCCGATATGGATATTCCTGACACCATGTCCCTTCTCAACGATCTCACCCACATACTCATGACCGATAGTCATAGGTGTTTGAATAGTCCGTTGCGACCATTCATCCCATTTGTATATATGCAAATCGGTACCACAGATGGCTGTCTTTTTTATTTTTATCAGGACGTCATTGATACCAACATGTGGCATTGGAATATCTTCCATCCAAATTCCTTTCTCGGGGCGTAGCTTAACGAGTGCTTTCATATTGTGGTTGATTGGTTGATTAGTTGATTAGTTGATTGGTTGATTAAGTTGATTGGTTAATTGGGTTATTGGGTTATTCCAAGTTTAGTCTTGAAATCAAAATACGTAGTATTTTTCTTATCCGTTTTTAATCCGCTAAATCAGCGTTAATCCGCGTTCTATTCTTAATTCTGGCTTGTCAAGGTTAGGTTATTGGGTTATTGGGTTTAGTTATTTATTGATATTATCCCGATTCAATAACGTGAAACAGTTAACGCAAAGCAATTAACGTGAAACAAATAACGCGAAGCTAACTGTCAATGAATTACTCCGAATTCTTTTCCAACCTTTGTAAAGGCTGCGATACATTTATCCAGATGAGCTCGTTCATGTGCAGCCGATATCTGTACACGGATTCTGGCTTGTCCTTTGGGAACAACCGGGTAATAAAATCCGGTGACATAAATTCCTTCTTCCAGTAATCGGTTTGCCATATCTTGCGAAAGTTTGGCATCATAAAGCATGACTGCACAAATGGCCGATTCTGTGGGTTTAATATCAAATCCTGCAGCCTTCATTGAATCCACAAAATACAGGGTATTTTCGTGAAGTTTATCCTGAAGTTTATTCGTTTCGTCCAGCATTTTAAACACGCGTATGCCAGCCGCTGCAACCATAGGAGGTATTGAATTCGAAAACAAATAAGGTCGTGACCGTTGCCTGAGTAACTCTATTATTTCTTTTTTACCGGTGGTGAATCCTCCGATAGCACCTCCAAAAGCTTTACCCAGTGTTCCGGTTATGATTTCAATTTGTCCTCTCAGATTAAAGCGTTCTGTAACTCCTCTTCCTGTTTCCCCGACAACACCTGCAGAATGCGATTCATCCACCATTACCATGGCATTATATTTCTTAGCCAGTTCATAGATTTTATCCAACGGTGTCACATTGCCATCCATCGAGAATACACCATCCGTGACAATGAGCCTGAAACGTTGTGCCTGGGATGTTTTCAGCTGATTTTCCAGATCATCCATATCGGCATTGGCATACCGGTAGCGTTGTGCCTTGCAAAGCCGGACACCATCGATAATCGAGGCATGATTCAACGCATCCGAAATTACTGCATCTTCCTCGCTAAGCAAAGGTTCGAAAACTCCACCATTTGCATCGAAACATGCTGCATAGAGTATGGTGTCCTCTGTACCAAAGAAACGGGCAATGGAAGCTTCAAGTTGCTTGTGGAGGTCTTGTGTACCACAAATGAACCGAACGGAAGAGACACCGTATCCACGCGTTTCAAGGGCATCTGCAGCAGCCTTTTTAAGTGCCGGATGATTTGATAACCCTAAATAGTTATTGGAGCAGAAATTTAAAACTTCTTTACCATCAGCTACCCTGATTTTAGCACCCTGCGGTGAAACTATCACGCGTTCGTTCTTGTATAAACCTGCCGACACAATGTTCGAAAGTTCTTCTTCTAAATGGTTTTTAAAATCCTGGTACATAACTTAATAGGTTTATGACATTAAAATTACTGTAAATGAATGTATGAAAATCATTATGCCAACAATTCATAGCAAAAGTAATGATTATTTTAAAGAATCTTATCATGTTCAGGCACTAATAATCTAAATTTTTCAGGCATCAGAGCAGGTTCACACTCGATATCTCATGAAAACCATAAAAACAAATGTTCTTTCCGGGAATAACTAATCATTTCGCAGTCATTTGCTCTCACTCTAACTGAGGTTCAGTGGGGGTTCAGAGGGATGCACCCATGAAATCCCCTCGCAACACCCTCCGAACCCCCTCGCAACAACAAATGAAGGAAGAGGAAGTATTCAATGTTTTTAGACTCACTTCATACTAAATCATTATTCTCCCCAACTCTACTGCTTGATACGAAATTTCAACGATTCTGATCACCTAAGTAAATCGCTTCATTAAATTTGATTTGATTTCAGTCTGCTATTTTTGTTTATCCTTATAAAAAGTGTACTTTTGTGCTTCTTATAAAAGCATATGACAAACGAAAACATGGTGCTCCGCACAGAACATTTATTCAAAAAATACGGTAAGCGTACCGTGGTTAACGATGTTTCCATCAATGTAAAACAAGGTGAAATCGTCGGGTTATTAGGGCCAAACGGAGCAGGAAAGACAACCACATTTTATATGACAACCGGTCTGGTTGAACCTAATGCAGGTAGGATATTTCTGGATGATGAAGAAATAACCAAGTATCCTGTTTATAAGCGTGCTCAAAAAGGGATTGGGTATTTGGCACAGGAGGCCTCAGTCTTTCGTAAAATGACGGTAGAAGATAATATCAGATCGGTGCTTGAGATGACAAAATTCAGCAAGGAGGAACAACGCCATAAGCTCGAGACGCTGATTGCCGAGTTTAATCTGGAACAGGTACGCAAGAATATCGGAGACAGATTATCGGGTGGTGAACGCCGACGCACTGAAATTGCCCGATGCCTGGCCATTGAACCGAAGTTTATCATGCTTGATGAACCATTTGCCGGGGTTGACCCGATAGCTGTTCAGGATATCCAGGACATTGTGTGGAAATTGAAAGATAAAAATATCGGCATCCTGATAACCGATCACAATGTAGACGAGACCTTGACCATCACCGATCGCGCCTATTTGCTTTTTGAAGGCACCATATTATTTCAGGGGACTTCGAAAGAACTGGCCGATAATCCTATTGTCAGGGAAAAATATTTAGGACGCGACTTTGAATTAAAGAAGAAAACGCGGATTTAAAGATTTCAAAGGCAATCAAACTATATTTTCATGAATGACTCTAGAAAAATATATGTTAATGCTGATATCCTCCTCAAAGAGATTGGGTTAGACGATGTGGCAGCTATTTTTGCTACTGTTGACAAAGAAAGGGTTTACTTACAAGAGTGGTTGCCTTTTGTTGAACTAACACAGGAAATCAAAGACAGTCAACAATTTGTAGAGAGCTATCTAAATTCCGACAGGTTGGATTTAACCTGTGCCATCTATTATCAACACAAATTTGTTGGAATTATAGGTCTTAAAGATACTGACCCCGATAATAAAAAAACAGAAATCGGATACTGGTTGTCTGAATCTTTCCAACATAACGGAATCATGACACTTTCGTGCAAAGCCCTGATCAATTATGTGTTTGATGAGATGAATATGAACCGAATACAATTAAAAGCGGCTACCGGAAATTTGAAGAGCCAACATGTTGCGCTACGGTCGGGGTTTACTCAGGAAGGAATTGAACGGGATGGTGAACTTCTCCAAAACGGATTTGTTGATTTAGTGGTTTACAGTTTGTTAAAAGCAGAAAGATAAATATTCAAATGCAAAAAGCATCACTCACGATATTAGGATGTGGATCAGCAATGCCGACGCGCAAGAATTTCCCGAGTTCTCAATTATTGGAAATCAGGGACAAGCAATTTTTAATCGATTGCGGTGAAGGCACTCAAATCCGAATGAGCCAACTGGGTGTTAAAGCAAACAGGCTGGGACATATTTTCATTTCTCACTTACATGGTGACCATTGTTTTGGGTTGATGGGATTAATCTCTACTTTCGGGATGCTGAACCGGACAGCTGAATTGCACATACATGCTCAGGCTGACCTTGAAAAATTAATGCATCCCCAGTTAATCTATTTCTGTGCAGATCTTCCTTTCAATGTTATTTTCCACACCATCAATCCCCGCAAGCATGAACTGATTTACGAAGACCGCTCGGTTCAGGTATTTTCCATTCCATTAAAACACCGAGTACCTTGCTGTGGTTTTCTGTTTGAAGAAAAGCCCCGCGATCGTCATATTATCCGTGAAATGATCGATTTTTATCATATTCCTACCTGGAGAATACCTAAGATTAAACAGGGTGAAAATTTTGAAACTGAGGAAGGTGAAATAATACCAAATGATCAATTAACAACAGCCAGTGAATTACCGAAACGATATGCCTATTGCTCCGACACTGCCTATTCTGAGAAAATAATACCAATCATTTATGGAGTGGACTGCTTATACCACGAAGCTACGTTCAAGGAAGAAGAATTGGTCCGGTCGAAACATACTGAACATTCAACCGCCCGACAAGCCGCAGAGATTGCTCTCAAGGCCAATGTAAAAAAACTTATTATCGGACATTTTTCAGCCAGGTATTACAATCAGGAGGAATTACTCAAAGAAGCAAAAGCGGTATTCGAAGATACTTTCTTAGGTGAGGATATGAAAGTTTA
>CAIYOZ010000378.1 GCA_903927945.1 uncultured Bacteroidales bacterium
AGTAAGCCAACCATGATAAATATCGGCTACCTGTGTGCCCTGATTGGGTGGAGCAATCATTACAATTCTGAAAATCACGGGGAAATTGTCATTTTCTTTCAGATTTTTAAATAACGACCTTATCACCAGCGCACCCATCGAATGAGTTACAAAAGAAACTGAATCAATTTTTTCAGATTTGATTGTAGTATACAATTTTAATGCAACACTATCGATATCTTCGGAAAATGAATGGTATGAATAATTTACGGTAACAAAACCTTCTTTTTTGATTGCGTTAACCAAAGGAGTCATGTGCAGTTTAAACCCGCCAAAACCATGAATTACATATATTTTGTGGCTTGCAGAACACATAAAGCTTACTAAAAAAACAAATGTCAGAATAATTGAAATCTTTTTCAATTTAGCTGATTATTTTCAGTTCATCAATTAAAACCGAATTTTCTTCAGGAGTTCCAATGGTAATGCGCAGACAGTCGAGACACAACGAAACATTGGAACGGTTGCGAACAATGATACCCTTTTCAACCAAGGTATTGTAGGTTGCATTGGCATCGTTTACTTTCACCAGCACAAAATTAGCATCGGTAGGATAAATATGCTGCACAACGTCCAATTCTTTTAATGACTCAATAAGTTTTGTCCGTTCCTGAAGCAGAATTTCCACCCAGTCTTTTACCTGTACCGATGACTGAATGGTTTTAAGTGCCTGCTGCTGAGTGAGTATATTGATATTGTACGGATATTTGATTTTATTCAGTACCGCAATTATTTCGGTTGAAGCAAAAGCCATTCCGAGGCGAATAGCGGCACTTCCCCAGGCCTTTGAAAACGTTTGGAGGATAATCAGGTTAGGATATTGGGCTAATTTCTGAGAAAAACTGTCAATAGAAGAAAAATCAATATAAGCTTCGTCCAGTACCACAATTCCTTCAAATAGTTCCAGAAGTTTGATTATTTCATTGCTGTTCAAGCTGTTTCCTGTTGGGTTGTTGGGGGAGCAAAGCCAGATAACCTTAGTGTAAAGATTGGTGGCAGCCAGTAATTTGTCGGCTGTAAAGTCAAAGTTTTCATCCAGCAGCACTTTGCGGTATTCCACGTCGTTTATATTGGCACAAACTTTATACATGCCGTAGGTAGGCTCAATAGCTACCACATTGTCCAGTCGGGGTTCGCAAAATGCACGAAATACCAAATCGATAGGTTCATCGCTACCGTTTCCCAAAAATATATTCTCAGCAGGAACATTCTTTATATTCGAAATTTCTACTTTTACTTCCCATTGTATCGGGTCAGGATAACGGTTATACGGTGCATTATATGGATTTTCGTTCGCATCAAGATACACAGAAGCATCACCTTTAAACTCATCACGGGCAGAAGAATAAGGTTGAAGGGAACATATATTTTCGCGTAAAAGTTTTTCTAAAATCATTTGTTCTGAAATTTGTCGTAAAGTTGATCAGCTAAAACTATTCACAATTTTTCATATGATTTATATTGATAATTATTAATTTTTAATTATTAATTATCAATTCATCTCGGGTGTCGGCTTTCAATTATAATAACTTCCTTTTCTTCGTTCAATCTGACCTTTACAGCATTACTGTGAGCCATTAGTTCTTCGTTTTCGGCCATAAGAATTATCGCATTGCTCAGGTTGGTAAGTCCTTCCTGGGTGAGTTGCTGGAATGTGATTTTGCGTACATAACTATCCAGATTTACACCGCTATAGGCTTTTGCATAGCCGTTTGTGGGCAAGGTATGGTTAGTTCCCGAAGCATAATCTCCGGCACTTTCGGGTGAATAATTACCCAAAAAAACCGAACCGGCATTTATTATATTCTGCGACACGCCCAAGTAATAGCGTGTTGAAATGATTAGGTGTTCGGGAGCATATTCATTTGTCATTTTAACTGCTTCTTCAAGCGTTTTTACAAGTATTATCTTGCTATTTTCCAGCGCTTTTTTTGCAATTTCCTTTCTTGGAAGTTTCTCAAGTTGTAACTCGATTTGCTCCATTACCGGTTCAATGATTCTTTCGGAGACAGTAATTAGAATGGATTGACTATCAACTCCATGTTCGGCTTGAGAGAGCATATCAGCAGCTACAAATACAGGATTGGAAGTTTCATCAGCAATAATTTCAACTTCCGAAGGTCCGGCAGGCATATCAATAGCAACATCGCGTAACGAAACCAGTTGTTTGGCTGCAGTAACATACTGATTTCCAGGACCAAAAATTTTATAAACCTTTGGAACTGATTCAGTACCGTAAGCCATAGCACCAATAGCCTGTGAACCACCAACTTTAAATATGCGGTGAACGCCTGCTACTTTTGCTGCATATAAAACTGCCGGATGAATTTTTCCTTCTTTATTTGGCGGGGTACAGAGTATAATTTCTTTACATTCAGCTATTTGTGCCGGAACAGCCAGCATTAAAACAGTAGAAAACAAAGGTGCAGTTCCACCCGGAACATACAAACCCACTTTTTCAATAGCAACTGCTTTTTGCCAGCAATATACGCCCGGAGAAGTCTGAATTTCAGGCATTTCGTGTTGTTGCTCCGAGTGAAATTTCCAGATATTGCGTCGTGCCATTTCAATTGCCTGCTTCAGATTCATGGAAATCATTGTTTCTGCCTCAGCAATTTCTTCTTTGGTTACTTCGAGCTTGTCAAGTTTGACTTTATCAAAGTGTAACGTTATTTCTTTCAGGGCTTTGTCACCGCGTTTGCGCACATCCTCCAATATTTCCTGTACGGTGGCAAATAAAGTGGTTGTATCGAAAACAGGACGTTTCAGAATTTGTTGCCATTCTTCCCGAACGGGGTATTTAATTAGTTGCATAATGCTTGATTTTAAGTGATCTAACAAAAATCAATTCGTAATAATTTTGTGCCAGTTGTCGTAAAGTTCTTTCATACCATCGAAAACCAGACTTGCACCGGAATCATGAAGTACTTTTGGGTCGAGTGGTCCGGTATTTACCCCAACTGTCAGTAATCCGGCAGCTGTAGCCGATTCAACTCCAAGAGGTGCATTTTCAACCACCATAACTTCCCATGGGTTCAGTTTCGATTTTCCAAGTGCTATCAAATAAGGTTCAGGATGCGGTTTCCCATGTTTTACATCGAAAGCTGTAACCATATTTTCCTGCCCAAATATACCCGGGAAATGCTCCTTAAGTCCTTGTAAAAGTGTAGCCTGTCCTGACCCTGTAACTAAATATATTTCAATGTCCTGTGACTTTATTTTTTGTAAAAGTTCGTTGGCAAAGGGTATCGTTTCCGTTTTCCCTGAAGCTTCAAAGTATTTGGATTTGAGTTTATAAATTGCCTCTTTTTCTTCATCGGTTGAATTCCGCCCGTGAACTTTCACAAAAACCCCATCAATGGTTGAAGCCCCGGTACGTCCTTCGTTCAAATATCCATCATAATCTGTAAATGGCAAACCGGATTCGTTCATGGCTCTTGTCCAAGCCGATGCATGATTTTTCATCGAATCGTAAAGCACACCGTCCATATCAAAAAAAACTGCTTTTGGACTGAAAGCAGGGTAATTCTTTTGGTTTATAAATTTATCTATTTGTTCTGAAAACATGAATTTCTATTTTTTTGCAAAGATACTTATTTTGTCTAGTAGAATTTATAAAATTGCCTGACAATACTTTAATTTTTACACAAACACCATTTTTTTGATTTTATTAGCATAAGTTCAATCAAAAATTTTGTACTTTTTTTAAACTGTTACTTTTGATTTTTCAGGAAAATCGATAAATTTGCAGTTCAAAAGAATAATCGGGATGTGGCGCAGTCGGTAGCGCGCTACGTTCGGGACGTAGAGGTCGAAGGTTCGAATCTTGTCATTCAGATTGTTGAAAATCAAAGACATAAATTAATTTTTAAGTTTTTTTTATTTGTTTTAGTAAGACTATATTTTGAATTTAATATTACTTTTTGCAAAATATAATTTAGAAACAATAATTTCTAATTAAGCGAGATGAGGTTTACCTTTTATGACAAAATACTTATTAAGTACTTGGTTCAAGTTCTAGAGGAACGAGGGGTGAGGATTTCTTTTTGAATCCAGACTGAGCTTGGCTGAACTTAAACGAGTATAGCTCTGCTCTTGTTGGCACGGAATTTATGCTTTCCGGTGGATTATCTCAACGGAGTTGCCCGTAATAAACTTTCAGGTACAACCTTCCCTGTTTTTTGACAAGCCAATCGGCTAAATCTACGAATCTATCTATTCTGAGCTTCTTAAAGTTACCCCAATAGTTGCAATTATACGAAAGCGAAGGCAATTTATTGTTAAATATATGTTTTTGTATGAAATAGTTTTTATCTTTGAAGCAAAAAATAGGCTAATCAGTTTGTTTTTCCGGAGTTAGCTCCCACAAGCATTTATCTCAAGCGATAGTAATCACGCTTAAGAGGAAACCAACTAACAATGAATATTCACACCATTAATGCAATGTTAAAATGAAACAAGCTAATGAAGGTGAAAAAATAATTCAAACCGTTTTTATTCGGGAAGAATTACCAAAAGGTCATATTCTGTTCAGACAGGGTGAAATCTGCAATACTATGTATTATATAGAACAAGGATTTGCACGTATTTATTATTTTTCGGAAAGCGGGCGTGAAATAACAGCTGAATTTTTTCATGAAAATTCTTTTTTTACAGCAAAGGATAGTTTTTTTTTCCATAAACCAACAATCTATTATTGTGAATTGACTGAAGATTGTGTAATTTACTCCATTTCGAACTCCGAACTGGATTCTTTAATCGACAACAATCATGAATTTGCAAAATTCGGGATTCGGGTTATACTCATATTTGCAAAGGAGATGACTGAATACATTACTAATCTCAAATTTCAAACGGCAGAAGAAAGATATAACACTCTCATTACTAATAATCCAACCATACTTCAACGGGTTTCACTCGGACATATTGCTTCTTATCTGGGTATTACTCAGGAAACCCTGAGTCGGATTCGCACAGGGAAGTAATTATTTTCTCCACTTTTCATTTTTTGAGTTAGGTCAAATTTATTGTCCTACAAATAGTTGAATTTTGCATCAACCAATCAAGATGCAATGAAAACAAATCAACTGTCTGAGAATTTTAGTTCTGAAACGAAGCCAACCTCAGTAAATGAGGCCACTTTCCTTACCCCAATAGGTGATACCCATTTTGTATTAATATCCGATGAGAAAGGCATTCAAACTGCATTTAATCTTGTTAAATCAAAACTAGCTAATAGTTCAGCTGACTTTTTGACGCTTATATATTCAGTTTCTCAACTGAATAATCCTCCACTTTTTAAGTCAGAATTAAATAGTCTTGAAAAACGCTTCTCCCATAAGTTGGAAATTTATTACATTTCTGATAGAACCAACATTTCTATAAATGAAACAATTCTTCAGGAAACACTGGAGGTTGTAATCAATTGCAATATCAGTACCACTATGCTTTTTCAAGCAGTTGGAAATGAGCAATTAGTTGAGTTCGTTATTGAACGACTTTTCTATCTTGGAATTCGAAAAAATCAACTAATCACTTAAAAAAACATACAATTTAAACAATATTTACAACATAGAAGTAGTTGTACCGTCGATCATTATAAATTATCTAATAACGGTTATGATAATGTCGAGATGTCGAATTAACAATTTATATTCAATGGAAGTTTATTTTTTTTCAGGTATTTAGTCAAAAAGTATGGTATGATAATCACATATTTTGGAATCAACATTATACATAAGTCTATCTTTGCTATCAATTAACAAGAAAGAACCAATCACTTCTTATTGTTAATTGCAAATTACAAATCAATAATTAACTTATAAAAAATTCTTTACCCATTAATAACAATTAAATGATAAAAAAAATGAAAACGATTACATTCATTCGAAGTTGTATAGTCGCATCCCTCTTTCTATGGATGCAACCAAGCCATGTGTTTTCGGCTTCCTTTAACAAAGGGAATCTGGTAGTTTCTCGCGTGGCCAATGCCACAACCGGGTGGCAAAGTGTTTATTTAGACGAATACACCCCAACGGGTACATTTGTACAAACAGTTGCATTGCCCGATGCCACTGCCATTTTACCTAACAGACCCATTGGGATAAATGCTCAGAGTTCTAATGATGGGACTTTGAATTTATCAGTGGATAGAAAATATTTGGTGATGGGCGGTTATAAAACAGGGATTAGTAGTGTTCTCGCTAAAGACGGCAATACCCGTATTGTAGCTACCGTTGATAAAGATGCAACCGTGAATACAACTACTGAATTAAGTGATATCGGTACCACAGCTTGGGGTTTCAAATCGGTAGTTTCAACCAATGGAATCGACTTGTGGCTTTCCGGTCAATTTGGCATTAATTATACGACCCTGGGAGCGAGTAAATCAACAAATTTAACTACAACAACTCTCAATCCTATTAATCAGGGAATTTATGATAACAAATTGTATTTTAGTTCTACAACTGCTACCAATCTTTTTGGAAGCCTGAACAACGGTTTACCTACCTCTGACGGAAGTCAAGACATTACCGTATTGGCAGCATCACCGACTCCTAACATTGGCATACAGTATCCTTTGTCCTTTGTAATGTTCGATTTGGATGCCAGCATTGCGGGTGTAGATGTAATGTATGTGGCAGAAAATGCCATGCTTACTGGAGGAATAACAGCCAATACAGCAAGAGGATTGACAAAATACTGCCTGAATAGTAGTGGTTTATGGGTAAGAAAAGGAGCCATCGTACCGGCACCTATCGCTGCAAATGGTCTTAAAGGACTAACTGGAGTCTGCAATGCAGCTACCGGGGCGATTACCTTGTATGCAACCACTGTCACTTCAACAATGACTGACCAAACATCTATTGTTACCCTGACCGACAACAGCGGTTACAATGGTGCATTGGTTGGAGCATTTACAACTCTTGCAACTTCTGCTGCAGGAACTGCCTTTAGAGGGATTGCTTTTACCCCGGGAACTCTTACAGAGAATGTACTGTTAAAGCGACATTGAACAACGGTCGAAAAATTGTTTCTGAGCAAAATATTCAATAAAACAAATTATAAATATAAGTACAACAATTAATCTATTAATAACAATTAAATATTAAACAAATGAAAACGATTACATTATTTCGGAGTTTTTTAGTTGCATCTCTGATTCTATGGATGCAACCAAGTCAAGCTTTTTCGGCATCCTTTACAAAAGGGAATCTGGTAGTTTCACGCGTGGCAAATGCTACCGCCGGGTGGCAAAGTGTGTATTTGGACGAATATACACCATCGGGTACACTTGTACAAACTGTTGCATTGCCCGATGCTACAGCCAGTTTACCTAATAAACCCATTGGGATAGACTGTCAGAATTCTCCAGATGGGACTTTGAATTTATCAGTGGATAGAAATTATCTGGTGATGGGCGGTTACAAAACAGGAGTTTCAAGCGTTCTCGCCTCTGCCGGCAATACCCGTATTGTAGCTACAGTTGATAAAGATGCAACCGTGAATACGACCACTGAATTAAGTGATATCGGTACCAACAATTGGGGTTTCAGGTCGGTAGTTTCAACCAATGGAACCGACTTCTGGCTTTCGGGTTCATTTGGTATTAAATACACAACACTGGGAGGGAGCACTTCAACAAATTTATTTAGTGCTGTCGGTCCTAATAATCTGGGAATTTACGATAGCAAATTGTATTTGGCTTCTGCAACTGGTACCAATTTTTTTGGAAGCCTGAACAACGGTTTACCTACTACTGGTGCTAGTCAACCCTATACCGTGCTTGGTTCGCAAACAACGCCTACAAACATTGGCATTGTGTATCCTTTGTCCTTTGTTATGTTTGATATGGATGCCAGCATCGCGGGTGTAGATGTAATGTATGTGGCAGAAAATGCCAAACTTGGTGGAGGAGTAAATGACAATACGTCAAGAGGTTTAACGAAATACTGCCTGAATAGTAGTGGTTTATGGGTAAAGAAAGGAGCCATCATACAGGCACCTATCGCTGCAAATGGTCTTAAAGGATTAACTGGAGTATGTAATGCAACTACTGGGGCGATTACCTTGTATGCAACCACTATTGCTTACCCATTATCCGATCCAACATCTATTGTTACCCTGACAGATAACAGCGGTTACAATGGCGCATTGGCAGGAACATTTACAACCCTTGCAACTTCTGCTGTAGGTACAGCCTTCAGAGGGATTGCTTTTACCCCGGGAACTCCTTCAACTGCAATTAATAATGTTTTCGAGAATGCGGCTTTGTCAGTTTCTGTTTATAATGGCATCATCAAATTCACGGCCATGCAAGGCGAGAATCTTGATGTTTATAATACTATTGGTCAAAAACTGCTTAGCAAAGTTACCGTTGATGGTGTAAATGAAATTGCACTAGCATCGAAGGGTGTGATGATTGTAAAAGTGGGAAACAAAATTGGAAAAGTGACACTGTAATGAAGGAGTTAATAGTCTATAGTTGAAAAGTTTTGTTTAGTGAGGGCGTAACTCAATCTCACACGCTCACTAGATAAAAATAACTAATATTGTCCATCAACAAGTGGAAAATATTGATTATAATTTAATAATATCAATTTTCAATCTATTTATAAAAAATCCCAATTAATTAATAACAATTTAAAAAAATGAAAACAATTACAATTAGAAGTTTTATCGTTGCATCCCTATTTTTATTGATGCAACCAAGCCATGCTTTTTCGGCTGCTTTTACAAAAGGGAATCTGGTGGTTTCACGCGTGGCAAATGCTACCGCCGGGTGGCAAAGTGTGTATTTGGACGAATATACACCATCGGGTACACTTGTACAAACTGTTGCATTGCCAGCAACTGCCAGTGGATCTAATCGCCCCATCGGGATAGACTGTCAGAATTCTCCAGATGGGACTTTGAATTTATCAGGGGATAAACGTTATTTGTTGATGGGCGGTTACAAAACAGGGCTTGCAAGCGTTCTTGCCTCTTCAGGCAATACCCGTATTGTAGCCACTGTTGCAAATGATGCAACCATCAATACGACCACAGAATTAAGTGATATCGGTGCACAAAATTGGGGTTTCAGGTCGGTAGTTTCAACCAATGGAACCAACTTGTGGCTTTCGGGTACATTCGGCATTTATTACACAACCTTGGGAGGAAGCACTTCAACAAATTTATTTAGTGCTGTCGGTCCTAATAATCAGGGAATTTACGATAACAAATTATATTTGGCTTCTGCAACTGCTACCAATTATTTTGGAATCCTGAACAACGGTTTACCTACCTCTGGCGGAAGTCAACCGAATACCGTATTGGGTTCGAATGCATTGCCAACAAACATTGGCATTGTATATCCTTTGTCCTTTGTAATGTTCGATATGGATGCCAGCATCCCGGGGGTAGATGTAATGTATATGGCAGAAAATGCCACGGCTGGAGGATCAACTGTCAATGCGTCAAGAGGTTTAATGAAATACTGCCTGAATAGCAGTGGTTTATGGGTTAAAAAAGGAGCCATCATACCGGCACCTATCGCTGCAAATGGTCTTAAAGGACTAACGGGAGTCTGCAATGCAGCTACCGGGGGGGTTACCTTGTATGCAACCACTGTCACTTATCCATTATCCGAGCAAACATCTATTGTTACCCTGACCGATAACAGCGGTTACAATGGCGCATTGGCGGGAACATTGACAAACATTGTAACTTCTGATGCAGGTACAGCCTTCAGAGGCATCGTTTTTGCCCCTGAAGCAGCATCTACTGTGCCAGATGCACCGGTAAGTGTAGCTGCCACGGCAGGCAGTGCCCAGGTGTCGGTAGCTTTCAGCACCCCAAACAATACTGGCGGTTCGGACATTACAGGCTATACCGTAACTCCCTACATTGCCGGAGTGGCCCAAACGCCGGTAAGCGGAACAAGCAGTCCGATTGCAGTAACCGGTTTAACCAACGGTACGGCTTATACCTTTACTGTAATAGCAACCAATTCGGTAGGCAATAGCGTAGCGAGTGTTGCAACAGCCGCAGCAACGCCTGTAGCCGGACTATTTACCAAAGGAAATTTGGTGGTGGCACGCGTGGCAAATGCTACAGCCGGGTGGCAAAGTGTGTATTTAGACGAATATTCCCCAAAGGGTACGCTTGTACAAACTCTTGCATTGCCCGATGCCACTGCAAGTTTACCTAACAGACCCATTGGGATAGACTGTCAGAGTTCTAATGATGGGACTTTGAATTTGTCAGCGGATAAAAGTTATCTATTGATGGGCGGTTATAAAAATGGGATTTCAAGCGTCCTATCCACTTCCCCTACCTTCAATACCCGTATTGTAGCCCGGGTTGATAATTATGGAGCTATCAATACGACCACTGAATTAAGTAATATCGGTACCACAGCGTTGGGTTTCAAGTCGGTAGTTTCAACCAATGGAACCGACTTCTGGCTTTCGGGTCAATTCGGCATTAATTACACAACCCTGGGAGCGAGTTCTTCAATAAATTTAACGGCAACTACTCTCAATCCTATTAATCAGGGAATTTACGATAACAAATTGTATTTTAGTTCTACAGCTACTGCCAATCTTTTTGGAAGCCTGAACAACGGTTTACCCACTTCTGGCGGAAGTCAAGCCTATACCGTACTTGGTTCAACTACAGCACCTACTAACATTGGCATTGTGTATCCTTTGTCCTTTGTTATGTTCGATATGAATGCCAGCATCGCTGGCGTAGATGTAATGTATGTGGCAGAAAATGCCACGCTTACTGGAGGAGGATCAGCCAATGCGTCAAGAGGTTTAATGAAATACTGCCTGAATAGTAGTGGTTTATGGGTTAAAAAAGGAGCCATCATACAGACACCTATCGCTGCAAATGGTCTTAAAGGACTAACGGGAGTTTACAATGCAGCTACCGGGGCGGTTACCTTGTATGCAACCACTATTACTTACCCAGCATCAGAGCAAACAGCTATTGTTACCCTGACAGATAACAGCGGTTACAATGGCTCATTGGCAGGAACATTTACAACCCTTGCAACTTCTGCTGCAGGTACTGCCTTCAGAGGGATTGCTTTTACACCTGTAGCCACTGTGCCGGCTGCCCCCACAAGTGTAGTGGCAACGGCAGATAATTCGCAAGCTTCGGTAGCTTTCAGCATGGCAGACGATCGTGGTTCAGCTATTACTGGCTATACAGTAACACCCTACATTGGTGCAGTTGCTGGAACACCGGTAAGCGGAACAGGCAGTCCAATTGTAGTGACAGGTTTAACCAACGGAACAGCTTATACCTTTAAAGTATATGCAACCAATGGAGTAGGCAAAGGTGCAGTGAGTACAGCATCAGCTGCTGTGACTCCATTTGGAACCACTGCTGTTAACGAAGTTTCCGAAAAAGCTAATTTGTCAATTGCGGTTTACAATGGAAAAATCCAATTTACAGCTGTACAAGGAGAGAAACTTGAAGTCTATAATACTATTGGTCAAAAACTTGTTAGCAAAGTTACAGTTGATGGTGTAAATGAAATTACACTGGCATCGAAAGCTGTAGTCATCGTAAAAGTGGGAAACAGAATTACAAAAGTGACCCTGTAATGAAGGAGTTTATAGTCTATATTTGAAAAGTTTTGTTTAGTGAGGGTGTGACTCAAAATCACACTCTCACTTGATAAAAACAATGAATGTTGTCCATCAACCAATGGACAACATTGATTTTTTTACAATAATAATTTTCAATCAATAGAAGTATTAATCATGTACAATTAGATCAATTAAATGAGTAAAATTTACAAAATCAACCTAAAACTTTTCGTGATTCTTTTTGCCATCAGTTTTTCAGTACGTTCTAAAGCCGAAGAATTACCACGTGCCACTACAAGTAATTGTTTTTATATCCAGCCTATATTTGAAGGTATACACGTGTTAAATAAGTTGACTTACGCACAAAAAGAGGCAGAGTTTATTAAAATGAAGTCGCAGTTGGGTAATGGGAACTTGTACCATAGACTCGGTTTCTCTGCTATTTACGACCGAAGCGAAGATTTAGAATGGCGGGACGATTGCAAATTGGCAATTGAATATGGTGTTCATCTGGGGTTGATTTATGGATTTCAAACGCATACGGATGATGGATTTAGAGCTGTTGCTATGAAGGATTTACGGCTTTTCCAGTGGCGTAAGGACGGGGTGGATTGGAAGGGAGCCTTTACATCCACCGGGACATTAGAGGTGCCGGAAGATCAACGCGATTATAAAGTTCCAACTCCCTCACGCTATGCCACACCTTTGTTAACCTATAATGTAACCCGAGCAAAAACATGGGCAATTTACGCGAAAAAACTCATGGACGACTTTCCGGGTGTGATTAGCGTTATAAACGGACCTATAGAAGAGGAATTAGCCATTGGTGGAAATGCAAATACCGATAAATTGGCCGATTACAGTCCGTATGCCATTACTGAGTTTCGCGACTGGCTGCTACACAAAGAACTTTACGATGATGTAAGTGGTAAATTTGCGGGCGAAGGAGCCAATAATTTTATTGTTGGAACTCTTATTAATATTAATGGTGCTTTGCGCAGTCAGTTTTACGATGACCCCACTCCGGCTGACAGCAACGGCACCGGTGTAAGTTTCAATAGCTATTTTGGGACTAATTTTAGCAGCTGGAGTTTACGATACTGGGATTTGGTGGCATACCCAGCAGCCATTACCGACCAAAATTTTGATTGTACACCCGAAGCGGGCAATGGATTTACTGCCGGAGGTTTCGATGCGCCCAGGATATTGGATGCTTCCTCAGGATTTTGGAGTGCCTGGAGTTATGATATAGGTGATCAGGGTGTCAATCCATTTGGAAACCCCACTACACCTGCCTTTGGTTTCCGACAGACCATGGTGCACAACTTTGTTCGCGATTTGTCAGATGTAATGGCTTCTGCCGGCATTCCGCGGGAGATGATCTACGCGCATCAAATACCAGGGGAAGCCTTAGGTGTTTTTAATGGATCAAATACCCGAGAAAGAAGCTCGGCATCCCCTGTATGGAGCGGTTTATTAGAAAAATCGAATACGGTGGGCATTACACGATTTGGCTCCATCGACCCTAAACTTTTGACACAGTACGCCGACAATTGGGGTATTTTTGAATGGCATACTAAACCGAATGCTGCTAAAATGGCAACAAAATTATATGACTTCACCAAAACTGATCTAACGAGCTATTATGCCAATAAATGTCATTATCTTTTCCCTGGTTGGTGGCAGAAGGATTCAGTCGATAGGATATTTCCGTTGAACGACTCTAATTTTGCAATTGCAATCAGTGACTTTATAAAATCCTGTGCTGAAGTGCCATATAACCAGCAGGGTACTGATCCAAATTTCACACCTCCGGTGGTTTCCAATGTGTATGGGTATTTGGAGAATGGCACGTTGAATGTAAACTGGAACAACAAAATATGGTCGGATTTACTCCAAAAATGGAGTGATTGGGGTATGTTCTCCTCTTTCGAATTTCAGAAAAGCGTTGATGGAGTGACATGGGAAAGTTCTCAGAGTGTAAGCACTAACCAATTTTCGCAAGCTGTGTTTGGAAGCAGTTACAAAATCAGGGTGCGAGCAGTTTCCAAAACCGGCTTGTTCGGTGCGTGGAGTCCGGTTATGACTGTGGACTCAAGTTCACCCAAAGTGCAATTTGACCTTACTGCCCAATCTGCTTCCATGCTTGCAGATCCAACCTTGAGTAATCTCATTACCATTAAGCTTAAAGATTCAAGCAAAGCAATAGACCCGGCATCCTTGGTGGTATCCATCACCGGAAATGGCAGTATAACTGGTTTAGAACCTGCAAATGCGGGCACAATAGAAAAATTCTGGCACATGAATTCGCTTTCAGAAGTGACGAGTCTTAACAGACTTGATAATGCCGTTTGTACAAATGGAGTTTTTCAGGCAACGGTATCTCCCATCACTCCCATCGATCCCAATTTTACTTTTTCAAATAGTGCAATCAATGGGTCGCTATTGCCTTATATTTCCATCAGAATGTATTCGGAGGTAGCCACTAACGGGCAAATTTTCTTTTTCTACAGCGGAGGAAACAAATCTAATTCATTTCCGATTATAGCCGGTTGGAACACCTATTCCTTTGCCAATGTGCCCAACTGGATAGCGCTGACCAATGTGACCAGCATTCGGCTTGATCCGGGTAATAACAATCCTTCCAAAAAAATCATGGTGGATTGGATGGCTGTTAGTTCTCAACCCATATCGCAAAACATGGTCGTGTCGCCCACCATCATTGGAAACGTTGCTACTTTTACAACAATTCCCACCGTAACTCCGGGAAGTTACACTGTGTCTGTTTCGATCAATGGAAGCCAGCAATCTGTTGTTGTGAATACCAATACGAATACGGTAACTGCAGATGTTTTGTTACCAAAGAAAACGACCCTACTTTTTCCTAACCCTGTAAAGGATTGGGTTACGTTAAAACTGACTGATCGGCATCAAACAAAAGTTCAGATTATGACAATCAATGGCCAAATTATCAAAAGTATAGCACTTGGAGAACAGGAAAACCCAACTTTTTCGGTATCGAATTTACCCAAGGGATTGTACGTTGTGCAAATTCAAACAGGTGGTGAAACTATTGTAGAAAGAATGATTAAGCAATAACAATATCCATTATAGACAAGACGCAGTTGATTAATTCCGCACAAAATTAATCCATAAAAAATATAAAAAGCATAAAAATGAAAACGATTACATTCATTCGAAGTTTTATCGTTGCAGTCCTGTTTCTATGGCTGCAACCAAATCAGGTATTTTCGGCTTCCTTTACCAAAGGGAATCTTGTGGTGGCTCGCGTGGCAAATGCCACTCCCGGGTGGCAAAGTGTTTATTTTGACGAATATACACCATCGGGTACGCTTGTACAAACTGTTGCATTGCCCGCAACTGCTAGTGGATCTAATCGCCCCATTGGGATAGACTGTCAGAGTGGTATAGATGGGACTTTGAATTTGTCAGAGGATAAACGATATTTGTTAATGGGCGGTTACAAAACAGGGCTAAGTAGCGTACTCGCATCTGCAGGCAATACCCGTATTGTAGCAACCGTTGCAAATGATGCAACCATCAATACCACAACTGAATTAAGTGATATCGGTACCAGTAATTTGGCCTTCAGGTCGGTAGTTTCAACCAATGGAACCAACTTGTGGCTTTCAGGTTCATTCGGCATTAATTACACAACCCTGGGGGCAAGCACTTCAACAAATTTAATTAATACTTTCGGTCCTACTAATCAGGGAATTTACGATAACAAATTATATTTTAGTTCTTATACTTCTACCAATTATTTTGGAAGCATGAACAACGGTTTGCCTACCTCTGGCGGAAATCAAGCAATTACCGTATTGGCAGCATCACCGACTCCTAACATTGGTATTATTTATCCTATGTCATTTGTTATGTTCGATATGGATGCCAGCATCGTGGGTGTTGATGTTATGTATGTGGCAGAAAATTCCAAACTTACAGGAACATTAGGAGCCAATTCTGCAAGAGGCATAATGAAATACTGCCTGAATAGCAGTGGTGTATGGGTTAAAACAGGAGCCATCATACAGGCACCTATTGCTACAAATGGTCTTAAAGGTTTAACGGGAGTCTATAATGCAGCTACAGGCACGGTTAGCTTGTATGCAACCACTGTCTCTACAACGGTAACTGACCAAACATCTATTGTTACCCTCATCGATAACAGCGGTTACAATGGCGCATTGGCAGGAACATTTACAACCCTTACAACTTCTGCTTCAGGAACTGCCTTTAGAGGCATTGCTTTTGCTCCGCTGTCATCAGCTTCAGCCACTGTGCCGGATGCACCGGTAAGTGTAGCTGCAACGTCTGGTAATTCGCAAGCCTCGGTGGCTTTCAGCACGCCAAACGACAATGGTGGATCGGTCATTACAGGCTATACGGTAATACCTTACCTTTCCGGAGTGGCCCAAACACCGGTAAACGGAACAAGCAGTCCGATTGCAGTAACCGGTTTAACCAACGGATCTGCTTATACTTTTAAGGTTTTTGCAACCAATGGAGTAGGTACAGGTGCATTGAGTCCGGCATCTGCCCCAATAACGCCAACCAGCGCGGTGGTTCCCGGCACTCCTACCGCTGTTGTTGCCACGGCTGGAAATACGAATGCGTTGGTGGCTTTTGTTGCTCCCTCATCAAATGGTGGTTCAGCCATCACAGGATATACGGTAACACCCTACGTTGGTGCAGTTGCCGGAACACCGGTAAGCGGAACCGGCAGTCCGATTTTAGTATCAGGATTAACCAACGGAACGACTTATACCTTTACCGTAAAAGCAACCAATTCAGTAGGCAATAGTTCAGCTAGCGCAGCATCGAACGCAATAACGCCTGTCGTTGTTTTATTTACAAAAGGGAACCTGGTAGTTTCACGCGTGGCCAATGCTACCGCAGGGTGGCAAAATGTTTATTTAGACGAATATTCCCCAACGGGTACGCTTGTACAATCCATTATGTTGCCCAATGCTACCAGTGGAAACAACAGACCCATTGGGATAGATTGTCAAAGTGGTGCAGATGGGACCTTGAATTTGTCAGCGGATAAAGCTTATTTGTTGATGGGTGGCTATAAAACAGGAATAGCAAGCGTTCTCTCCACTTCCGGCAATACCCGTATTGTAGCCCGAGTTGATAATTCCGGCACCATCAATACGACCACTGAATTAAGTGATATCGGTACCACAGCATGGGGTTTCAAGTCGGTAATTTCAACCAATGGAACCAACTTGTGGCTTTCGGGTCTTTTCGGCCTTAGTTATACAACCCTGGGAGCAAGCTCTTCAACAAATTTAAATGCTCTCAATGTTGTTAATCAGGAAATTTATGATAATAAATTGTATTTTTGTTCTGGAACTAATGTTAATACATTTGGATACCTAAATAATGGTTTACCTACCACTGGTGGTCAACCCTATACCGTATTGGGAGGGACTATAGCACCGGCTCCTATCATTGGCGTGCAGAATCCGTTGTCATTTGTGATGTTCGATATGAATGCCGGCATCGCGGGGGCAGATGTAATGTATGTGGCAGAATATACAACAGGCGTAAGGGGCTTGACAAAATACTGCCTGGATGGCAATGGTTTATGGGTCAAAAAAGGAACCACCATAGCACCGACCGGTGCTACTTATGGTATAAAAGGACTAACGGGAGTCTACAATGCAGCTACCGGGGCAGTTACCTTGTATGCAACTACTGTCTCTTCAACAGTTACTGACCAAACATCTATCGTTACCCTGACCGACAATACCGGTTATAATGGCTTATTGGCAGGAGCATTTACAAACCTTGCAACTTCTGCTGCAGGTACTGCCTTTAGAGGGATTGCCTTTACACCACAAGCAAGTGTGCCGGGTGCCCCGACAACCGTATTTGCCACGGGAGCAAGTATGCAGGCCTCAGTGGCTTTCAGTACGCCCGACGATCATGGTTCAGCCATCATAAGCTATACTGTAATACCCTACGATGGCGTAACTGCCGGAACGCCTGCAACAGGAACAAGTAGTCCGATTGTAGTAACAGGTTTAACCAACGGGAAAGTATATACCTTTAAAGTATCTGCCACCAATGCAGTGGGTGCAGGTGCCCTCAGCGATGCATCTAACGCCGTAAATGTAGCCATACCTATTCCCATAACCAGCTTGACTGTTTCGCCTATATCTGGCATTATCGGTATTGGTGAAACTTGTCAGATCAACAGTACTATTGCACCGGTGGAAGCCACTAATAAATACCTAAGCTATACATCATCTAATACTGCTGTGGCAACAGTTAATGCTTCCGGTCTCATAACCGGTGTTGCCCGTGGTACTGCAACAATTAATGTCAGCAACCAGGATGGTAGCAAAACGGCTACTTTCTCGGTGAGTGTTTACTCCAATGTGCTCAGCCTGGCATCATTGTTTAACGACAATATGGTGCTTCAACAAAACATGCCGGTTGCGCTTTGGGGATGGGCTGCACCCAATGCCAGTGTGGCAATTAGTGCTAGCTGGGGACAAACCGCAACTGCTACGGCTGATGCTGCAGGCAAATGGGCCACAACCATACAAACGCCACCAGCGATTACAGGAAGTACACAACCTGCATATACGCTCACTTTTACTGCTGCAAGTAATGCCATAACCGTTACCAATATATTGATTGGTGATGTTTATTTTGCTTCAGGACAGTCGAACATGGCGTATGGATTGTCCAGCGATCAAAACTCGGCCACCGAGATACCAACAGCCAATTATCCAAACCTCAGGTACTGTGCACCTTTGTTGATCAATAATTTACAAAAGTACCCATTTGATTACTGGGCAGCTTCGTGGAACGTCTGTACTCCGACCAATGCTAAAAGCTATTCTGCCGTTGCCTATTATTTTGCAAAAGAACTGCATATCGATCCTCAAATCAATATTCCAATCGGATTAGTTGTTTCATCCGTAGGCGGTACCTACTGTGAGCAATGGACCAGTCGTGAAGCGTTGACCAATGATGCGGTTCTGAAAACTACTTACCTCGATAGAACATATTCCGATAGACCTTCCACTTCGCTCTATAATGGCCAGATTGCACCGTATATCCCTTTTAGTTTAAAAGGTTTTATCTGGTATCAGGGTGAAAACAACAGTGGTCAGACAACCTACACACGGCTTTTCTCGGCCATGATAAATGATTGGCGCAGCAGGTGGGGTCAGGGTAATTTGCCTTTTTATTTCGTTCAATTGGCTCCTTTTACCCAGGCTGGCTTCGAAGTAATACGTGAGCAACAGGCGAATACCCTGGTGCTGCCTAATACCGGCATGGCGGTTATTACTGATATTGGTGAACTGACAACGATACACCCACACAACAAAATGGATGTGGGCAAAAGGCTCTCTTTATGGGCAAAAGCCAAGATTTATGGGGAGGATATTGTCTATACAGGACCCCTTTACAAATCAATGAAAGTGGAAGGTTCCAACATTCGAATTTCATTCCACCCGGCTTCCATAGGTTCAGGATTGGAAGCCATGGGTGGTGGTACCAACTTGAACGAATTCATGATTGGTGGAGCGGATAATATCATGGTTCCGGCTAATGCGGTAATTGATGGAAACGATGTGCTGGTTTCGGCGACTTCGGTTCCCAATCCAACCAATGTATGGTTTGCCTACAGATGTGATACGCAACCTACATTGAGAAACAAGAATGGATTAATGGCCAGTCCATTCAGGACAAATGGCTGGGACAATACCATAAGTATTCCTTCAATTGTTTCGGAAACTATAAGTTTTAAAAAAACGTCCATATGTATAGTTCCGGCTAATGGTTCAACATTGATTTCGGGTTTTCCTAAAGGTCAAATCCTCAGTATCTACAATTTATTGGGTTTGCAGGTTTTTTCCCAAAAAGTGACAGGTGAAAATATACGGGTATCTTTACCTAAAGGCATTTATTTGATCAGGGAATTGGGAAAACAATTTTTGATACAATAGACTTAGTTTAGTCTATATCCTTTTTGAAGTCGTATATATCATTCAATATTTGACTCCACTGACTTTTTACAGTGCGCTCATAAATATCAATTTGAAAGACTTAAATTTTATAAAATCAGACTTTATATATGACATTCATATATACATTAAAAGAATATAAACTGGAAATTCTACGAAAAATGGTCAAAAAGTATGGTTTTATAATCGTTTATTTATGTAATATATTTTTTCGCAATATTAATTTTGAGCCTATAAATTCAAGAGGAAGTAGCAATGTCGAGGCTCAAGAGCCAAAAATCATGCTAAAATACAGGATGCTAATTTCTACCAGAATTTAAATCAGTGAATTATATTGACATATATTGCATATTAATCTTAAATACAAACAATTATTGCTTATGAAAAAACAGAAAGCGAATTTCTGGCAAACAATGCTACTTTTTGGCGTATTGCTGTTATTCAGCCCGCAGATGTATGCGCAAATTAAAGGGAAAGTAACCGATACAAACGGAAGTCCAATACCCGGGACAACCGTTAGGGAAAAAGGGAGCAAGAGTGGGACAATAAGTGATTCGAATGGGAATTTTCAAATTAAAATCGAAAAGACTAAAGGTGCTGTTCTTTTGTTTTCGTTTGTCGGAATGGAAGCTCAGGAAGTTTCTGTTGATGGACGAACAACAATCAATGTTGTTTTATCTGAAAATTCCGAAAAATTGGATGAGGTTGTGGTAGTAGCTTATGGAACTCAGAAGAAAGTTTCGTTAACAGGCGCAGTAAACTCAATTTCCAATAAAGATTTAATGGAAAGCCCTTCGCCCAACCTGGTTGGGTCACTTGCCGGGAGATTAGCCGGATTAACGACCATTCAAACCAGCGGACAGCCGGGGTCCGAAGATTTCAGCATGTATATACGCGGAGCAAGTACCACCAATGGACAGGATCCATTAATCCTGGTAGATGGTGTTCCCCGCGACAACATAAGCTCTATGGATGCAAATGAAATTGCCTCCTTGTCAATTTTAAAAGATGCTTCTGCCACTGCTGTATTTGGTGTGCGTGGAGCCAATGGGGTTATTTTGATTACCACCAAAAGAGGTGAAAATGAAAAACCACAGCTCAGTGTAACAGCTGAGTATAGTATGCAAAATTATCCGAGACAACCAGAAACCATAAATTCATGGGAATGGGCTGGTCAAAGAAACCAGGCTTTAACGAATGATGGGTTGATTCCTTTCTATTCGGCAGATCAGATAGCGAAGTATAAAAATGGTGTAAACCTTTATCTCTATCCAAACAACAACTGGAATAAAATTATACTTAAGCCTTATGCTCCAATGAGCAAGTACAATGTGAACGCGACGGGTGGTAATGACAGAGTAAAGTATTTTTTGAATGCCAGTTATACAAATCAGGGCGGTCAGTTTAATACCGAATCAAAAGATGTGCTCGGTTACGATCCGCAATTCAAATTAAACAGGTTTAATTTCAGAACGAACTTAGATGTGAAGTTAAATGACTGGATAAAATCATCCCTGAATCTGAGCGGTTACATAGATAATGTAAATGCACCCGGTTCTCATCCAACACAAAGAGGAAATCCATTATATGTTGTGCTTGGTCTGCCAGCAAGCACACCTGTTGAGGTTGGACCTACCATACAGCCCGGATACAGTGGTGGTCCGGTAGGTTCTATTATTTCAATGGGTCAATCCGGTGGTAGCTCCTATGGATATCTTAACCGAAGTGGGTACGTAAATACCGATCGTGTAAATTTGTTCTCTTCATTGTCGTTTGACTTTAACCTCAGTAAAATTACAAAAGGACTGACTTCGAGAGTGTTGGCTTCCTTTGACTCCAGATCATCTACAATTACAGATGCAAATAAACAATTTAACTCTTACAAGTACACAATAACACAAGCAACAGACCCTGTCACAGGAGTTATAAGTGACAATATATTATTTTATTCACCTACAACCCCACAATTTTATCCGTTAATACTCACAAAATCAACGACATTCTATTATAAAGTAAATCTGCAATGGCATATTAATTATGCACGTTCTTTTGGAAAGCACCAGGTTTCAGGTTTATTATTGGCGCAACGCGATAATAGCGAATCGATTGCAGCTGGAGGTGATCAATTGATACCTTTTAACGTAATAGGGGTTTCAAGCCGTTTTACCTATAATTACGACAACCGCTACTTGGCAGAAGTAAATATGGGTTACAATGGTTCTGAACAGTTTGCAAAAGAGAATCGCTTTGGTTTCTTTCCTGCAGGGTCAGTTGGTTGGATGGTTTCGAATGAAAAATTCATGAAAACGCAAAAAGTCATTACCAACCTGAAATTACGGGCATCCTATGGAAAAGTTGGGAATGATAAATTGGGTTCAAGCAGATTTCTTTACCTGGACAATATAAATGTTGCCGGAGGCGGATATTCTTCCAGTCTTGGTCTGGGGAATTATGTAAATGAAACTTTGATTGGGAATCCTTTGATTACCTGGGAAACTTCCTACAAGCAAAACTATGGTATAGATCTGGCCATTTTCAGGGATTTGACTTTTACGGGCGATTATTTTATAGAAAACAGGAATAATATTCTATTAACTCCCGGAAGCATACCGGCATTGCAGGGCATTCCATTAGCAACTCTGCCAAAGTTAAATGTTGGAGTGGTAAACAATCAAGGTTTTGAGCTGCAATTGTCCTATAAGAAAAAGATTAATAATGATTTATTCTTTTCAATAAGTGGCAATTATAACTATTGTAAAAATTCGGTTATTGACATAGACGAAGCCCCCAATGATCCAACTTATCCCTACAAATGGTATAAGACAGGTTATTCTTTAAAACAAAACTGGGGTATGATAATCGATTGGAATTCTTCGGGGCATGGGTTCTGGACTTCACAAGATGAAATAACGAATAGCGGTCTTAAATTCGATGGTATTCAACCAAAACCGGGTGACTTTGTGTACAAAGACGTAAATGGTGATGGAATTATTAATAATAAAGATTATGCTCCAATAAAATACGGAGCTTTACCCCGTATTACTTATGGTTTAAATTTGTCTGTTTCTTATAAAGGGTTTGATTTATCGGCTCTTTTACAGGGTGTTGCACAAGTTTCGGAATATTATTCCGGTTGGGGGGTTATGGAGTATGATGGTAATGGAAACTATTATAAATATATGCAAAATGCATGGACACCAGAATTGTATAATGCAGGAGCAACTATTAGTTATCCACGTCTGACAACTATAGCTGGTGGCTCCAGCAGTGAACAACCTAACTCTTATTTCTGCTTTGACAAATCATATACCCGACTCAAAAATGCTGAAATCGGGTATAGTATTCCAACTAAATTGTTGAAGAAAATAGGGCTACAAAAGGTCAGAATATATGCCAATGGACAAAATCTTTTATTATGGGATAATCTCCCCACTAAAAATTTTGATCCGGAACAATCGAATGCCCTTTCGGTACCAATTCCAAGAGTCATTAATTTTGGAGCTAATATCGTATTTTAAAAAAACATATTCTATAAAACGGTTCCCGTTTATGGACGGGAAGATTTTGATACGACCATTAAAAAACAATTATTTACGTATGAAAAATAAACTAATAATTCTATTAACAGCCATATTGGGGTTCACCTCATGTGACAGCGTATTGGATACTGTACCTGATGGACGTGAATCCCTGGCTGACATGTTTACAAATGATGCAACTACATCTGCCTATTTGAATAGCTGTTATAAGAACTTTCCAAAACCTGGTATTTTTGATTATTTTTGGACTAACTACCGCATCGCACTTTCCGACGATGCCTGGGAAGGTTATATTGCCGTTCTTCCTGTTTATCAAGGAGCTATGACCGCACAATCGAACGTACAGGAAAATTCTTTAAACCAATCCGGTTTTGAAAATTATGGAGGTTTATGGAATAACTACTGGCAAAGTATTCGTCGCTGCAATGTGTTTCTAAGCTATATCGGAAATGCCACCGTTAATTTAGAAACAGATAGAAATCGGTGGACAGCAGAGGCGAAAGTATTGCGTGCATGTTTTAATTTTGAACTCATAAAACGTTATGGACCCCTGCCTATCATCACTTCGCCTTTGGGACTGAATTTTGATTATAGCCAGCTGAATAGGACAAGTTTTAAAGCATGTGTAGATAATATTGTAAAAGATTGTAATGAGGCAATAGCTACCACTGACTTGCCCTGGAGAATTACCACCAGTAATGAATCAGGCCGAATGACCAAAGCGGTTGCTTTAGCCATTAAATCACAAGCTATACTTTTTGCGGCGAGTCCGTTGTGGAACGATGGCAATAATTACTGGGCAGAAGCAGAGGCGATTACAAAAAACAGTTTAGATACATGTTTGGCTAACGGTTATACCTTGTACAGCACCGTTAGAAATCCATCTACTTTTCAATCAGCTTATCAGGAGTATTTTTGTTCTTTAGCGGATGTTAGTTCGAACCCAATTGACATGGAAACCATTTTAGCTTCAAAATCGACAATTTCTAACTGGTATAATGTTCATGGATTACCATTCCTCAGTCCAAATAAAAGTGGATTAAATCCAACCCAGGAGTTAGTAGATGCTTATGGAATGAAATCAACTGGTAAACCGGTTCTGGATCTGGCAAAGCCCTATAACGATGATAAACATCTGAGTCCGAATTATACCCCGGGTTCAGGTTACGACCCGCAAAATCCTTATGTAGGACGTGATCCGCGGTTTTACGCAACGGTTTATTATAACGGATGCAGTCGAAAGAACTTAACAGGTGTTGCAACAACAGTTGAAACATTTGCCGGTGGAAATTGTGGCATTAATCCATCACAGAGTAAATATACGGGCACAGGTTATTATGGAAAGAAGTATGATCATCCCCAATCAGGAACTCCAACAGCAATAAGTGTATCGTACAAAATTTACCGCTTGGCAGAATTGTATCTGAATTACGCAGAAGCTGCCAATGAAAATGGACACACACCCGAAGCAATTGCTGCAATAAACATTGTGAGAGCCAGGGCAACGATGCCCGCAATAATTGCCACGGGATTAATAAAGGAAGATGCGCGATTATTGATTCGTAATGAAAGAAGGGTTGAGTTGGCTTATGAAGAAAACCGATACTTTGATAACCGCAGATACGTAAGCCCTGATAAGGATTTAAGCGCAACCGACCATTATGTAACCGGCATGTGGATTCTCAGGTCAGGTACTTCACCAAATTACACTTATACCTATAAACGATGCGTTGTTGGAGATGTTTGGGACGCTGCAACCAGCACCTGGAAAGGCACAGGGATGGAACGTGCATGTTATACCAATAAATACCTGAGATGGCCAATTGAATACACTGAATCCAATCGTTTATATGGAGCTACCGGGGTTATTTGGCAAAATCCGGGTTGGTAAATAACATTCTTATTGTTAAAAGAAAAGAAAATATGAAAAACAAAAATATTATATTAATGAGATTGGTCTTGATTTCATTTTTTCTCTGCCTGACATTCAATACAATTGTTACAGCACAGAAAAAAAATACTCGAATATTATTTAAAGGAATAGTAACCGACAAATTTAAAAATCCGATTGCAGGGGCTGAAGTGCGGGTAAAAAACACTGATAAAGTGGCAGCCACTGATAATAACGGTTCATTTGAATTAAACGTTACTGATGCACTTGTTGTAATTGAAATTTCGAAGAATGGTTATGCCACAATTTCCGTTCCAAAGGCTGATAAAATGAATCTTGAAGTAGTCCTTCAAAGAGATGCTACAAACAGATATCAGAAAATATTGACCGGATATGACAAAAAAGCAATTTATGCAATGACATCACCGGTTGCAACCATTACCGGTGAAGAATTGGTGAAAACGCCCTATATGAATCTTGCTGCTGCCTTGGTGGGTCGTCTGCCGGGCTTGATTAGTCAGGTGACAAGTGCAGAACCGGGAGCGGAAGTATACAGTTTGTATATACGAGGATTAGGGAGTACCACCGGTACTATTCCACTGATATTAATTGATGGCGTTCCGATGGACAATCTTCAAAGCATCAATCCCTGCGATGTAGCTTCGGTTTCTGTATTTAAAGATGCAGCTTCCACCATTTTTTATGGAATGCAAGCGGCTCATGGAATTATTTCTGTAGTTACAAAAGAAGGGGATTATGGGAAACCAAGAATTAGTATTTCGGTAAACACTACTTACATGACACCAACCCGTACACCGCAAATGATTAATTCAGGTGATTATGCCACCTTAAGAAACCAGGCTGCTATTAACGATAAAATTTCAAGTTTACCATTTACCAGCACTGATATTGCAAATTACTACAAGAATTTTCAAACTGGTGATAGTGCAGGGCTTTATCCAAACACCAATTGGTATAATACTTTTATTCAACCTATGGTACAAACTCAACGCTATAATTTATCGGCCACTGGGGGTATTGACGGTTTGAAGTATTATACCAATGTTGGTTATTCCAGAGCTGGAAGCCCCTATATAACTGACAATGGGGGTACACCGCAATCCATAGATCGTGTTGATTTCAGGTCGAATGTCGAAGTTAAACTAAATAACTACATAAGCGCATTTATGAAAGTTGCAGGTCAGGTTCAACGTCAAACCGGATCGAATACAACTGCAAAAGATATATATTCATCTGTATTTAACCTTGCACCCACTATGTACGGTCCACTTACTCCGGCCGGTCAGGTAATTACAAGTCCTACGGTAACTGATCCATTGTATGGTCGAATCAATAGTGCCGGAAATTTAAGCCAAACCAGTACGAACCTGAATTCAATTATTGGTTTAAATATCGATATGGGTTTTATTACAAAGGGTTTATCAGCCAAAGTAAGCGGAATGTTCAATGGCTTTGCTACGAGTAAAATTAACGGAACAAAATCATATGAGCGTTGGACCAGAAATTTAGGCAGATTAGACAGTTTGAAATTTATCAAACAGGGAACTCAGCTGAATACGCCATTGGTTTTAACAAAGACCGTAACAACAAATTATGCCGGTTATTTCGATGGCTTGTTAAGATACGACAAACAATTAGGAGTTCATACCATCGGAGCACTCGTTTTTGCACGCTATCAATATTCAAATCATGCCGATTTGGATGTGAATGGGTATTTACCCTATATTCGTCAGACCTCAGGTGGCCAGTTAAATTACTCACTATCAGATATTTTGTTTGCGAATGTGGCTGCTAGTTATGAAGGCACAGAAGCTTTTGCACCCGGACTTCAGTATGGCCTTTTTCCGGCTGCATCCATGGCATGGGTTATTTCAAATTTTGATTTTTTGAAGAATAATAAAATCCTGACTTTCCTGAAATTACGTGCTTCTTATGGTATTAATGGGAATGATCAGGAGGGAGTTTCACGGTTAGTTTACTCAGATAATCTCTCTAGGACAGGAACTGCTTTTGTCAGCAATTTGGGCACACCAATAAATGAACTTTTAAAAGGAAATCCTACATTTACCTGGGAAAAAAGTGAAAAAATCAATCTCGGGCTTGACTTTACATTGTTCAATCAAGTAACATTGGGATTTGATATTTTCAGGGAAACTGGAACCGGTCTCGTTAAAACGCAATCCATGTATCCTGATATCATGGGAGTTCCCGCAACAAATCTTGCACCCATAAACTTTGGAAAAAGAAAGAATGAGGGTTTTGAAATCCAGTTAGGATATAATAAACCATTTAGTAAAGATTTTACAATGAGTATACAGACTTATGCTGATTTCGCAAGAAACTCCAGTTTGAAATCAGATGTATTATTAGAAACTGACGGCTTAATTAGTCAAGGTGTAATTGGGGCTCGTGGCGGGCAAATATATGGTTATGTAGTAGATAAATCAAACGGGAATGGATATTTTAATAGCCTCGACGAAATTAAAAATTCAGGCCTGACTTATTCTGGATTACAACCCCGGGTTGGAGATTTCATTTATAAAGATATAAACGGTGATCATATTATAAATGAATCTGACGCAAGGAATCCTATGGGCTATTCAACTTTACCTGAAATTAACTATGGAGCAAATCTGAATCTAAAATGGAAAAATTTCGATGCTTCAATTCTTGTTCAGGGGGTTGCCAATGTAAGTCGGATGAATAGTGGCTTAGGTTATTTTGATTATGTCAATCAGGGAACTTATTTCGAAAAGCATCTTACTACCTGGACAGCAGACAGGTATGCCAACGGTCTCCCAATAACAGGACCGGCAGTATCAAATATCGGGCGTGTTCGGCAAGTAGTGGATGGATGGTTGGTAATTCAGCTGACAGATTTATCAATGAAAGACTATTGAGCCGGTACAAAGCAGATTTAAGAGTTTTTTCGTTTTTACCAATTGCCTCTCTAAAAATCTCTAAAGGAATCGGAGTATTGGGGGCACAATATCCACTAATTTTATATATGTTTTGATGGTCATCATTTTTTAATCTTGTCCAGGAAATTTGAAATGTCGCCATTAGGCCTTCGCGATAATGCGTTGGACTGGTAATATCCATTTCGGCAAACCAATCTGATTTCATCGACTCGTGAATAAAGCTATATTTAAATTCCTGAAGCTCTTTCTGATACTTATCAATCTGAACCTTTGTAATGTTGATGTAATTGGCTGCCATAGTTAAGGCTAATGGCAAATTCCCTAACTGTGTGGCCAAGGAATCAAGAACTTCGGTCGAATTTTTTGTTTCAAGTATTTGTTTTAAAAATACGATACTTTGCGATTTTGTAAATGGTGATAGTTCAAATTCATGAACAGACGCTAAATTTCTAGACCAATCTCGATGCCTGGATGTAATAACCAATCGTAAAGCAGGGTTCAGAAACGGCGCAAGCACTTCATCAGCAGAATCAATTTCATCAAAATTATCAAGAATTAATAAGCGGGGGCCATCTGTAACCCAGGCTTGCATAGTGTAATGGTACATACTTAGTAAATCTGTGTAAGGTAATCCCATTTCTTTGCCACATAACGCAATAGCGGCTTCTAGGCCATCTGGATGATGCATATTTATCCAATGTACGCCTTGGAAATGATATCCATACTTATAAGCAAATTCCACAACTAATTGGGTTTTTCCAACCCCTGCCATGCCAGTTATAACAAAAGCACATAATTTAGATTTCGATTTACTTGATGATTTATCGATGGTCAAAATAGTTAGTAATCTATTTAAATCTTTTATACGACCTGTGAACCGCGGGTTTTTAAGAAAAGGCAAATATGAACCAAAGGGCAAAGTCCCAGGAATTGCAACTATATTCATTAGCTGACGAAATTGATTTTGCTCTAATTTAATTACATTTTTGGAACCAATAATGACCAATGAGCCACCTTGAATACGTATGTCATTTTGGGCATAGGACTTCTGTATTAATTCTTCATCAGCCTTGCTGAGTATATTTTCTTCCAAACGATCTAATGCCTGGATCATACGGGAAAATTTTTCATCATGGTCTTTTTGCTTTTGACGAATTTCAACAACAATTTGGCCGAGGATCGGGAAGAAATAAGTCTTGAATTTAAGAAGGGCATTCTGTAAACTATCCGAGTAGAGCTTAGCCCCAACTCCAATTTGTGCAGTAGTAAGCGTTGGGCAGTCGCGCAATAAGGCTTCACGAATGGTTTGTTCAACCCCATTAGCATCGATCTCATTGGGTAATTCTTTTAAAGCGTTTTGAACAGAAAGTAAATTGCCAAAAGTAAGCGAAAAGGCTTGTTTTAGTGAATTATCTTTGCAATGTTTCTGAAAGTAATCATCTGCAACATCGGCAGCAAGGAGTAGTTCCTCATTTATCTTTCCCGATGTAAAAAAGTCATCAAATAATTTTTGGACATCAGAACCATTAATTTCTAAAAAAAGGTCATCTCTGCCCAACTTTATTTGATATTTTAGGAAGGCTGTTGCCAAACCAAAGAAAAGGTTAGGTATCGGAGTCGGTAACATATTTACCCCGCAATATTATTGGCATTGATCAGTTCAGTTGTTTGAGCAAAATTTTATTCGGTTGAAATTCTCGTACCCACCCGGTGTAACCATTATCGGTATTGACTTCCCACCAGGTTCCTTCAAATGCACATTGTGGCCCACCTATAACTGTCAACTTGTCATCTCCTCGGAGCATTACAACGATGTTTGCGTTCCATACCTGAGGTACATCTGGAGAAGATCGAACATTTACATCATAATTTTGTACTATAGCCCGCATTCCAACTCGGAGCTTAACGCTCGATTTGTCTGGGCAGGAATAGCTCGAAAAATCGGTTCCTGAAGGGGTACTAGTGCTCATTGGTCGTGGCGTGTAAACTGAAACGGGAGTGTCAGTAAGCTGCAAAACAACTATATAAGGTGTGTTAGTTGGTGAAATGACCGGGGTATTAAACATTAATGGAGGAGTAGTTTGTGCTACTTGTTGTGTTGGTGTGAATAACCTGAACACCACCGGAATCGAAACAGCGAAGCATAAACAAATAACAATAATTACACCTATCGAAATTCCAATCAATTCAAATTTCTTAAACTGAAAGAATTCATTTATACCTCTGCTGCGACCACAGGTTTTACAAAATATTTCTCCTTTTTTTATTGTGCTGCCACAGGCATGACAAATTACTTCTGGCAATAAACTATTGAACATAATTTTTCCCTTATGCGTTCATAAGCGCAAGCAAAATGGAAAGAAACAAAGTAATTAGAGCGACAGTTAGTGGGATTCCTACTCGAAGTATGAGTGGTAACCTTTTTGTTATGTCCGATACTTGATCAGAAATTATACTGGTAGCAATACTATTCACAAATGCAAATAAAATCCCAGCAACAACAAAAACCGCTGATGAGATTTTCGGCGAACTAAGGGAAATACCTCCACCCCAACCAAAGAACAAGAAGCCATAAAGAGTCATGGTACAGGTAAAAACCAATGCTAGAATACTTAAATACAATAAAATGCGGGAATTGGTATTCATTAAATCTCACTTCCGATGGAGATTTGAGAGAGCGCTTCCAGGACCACCTTTTAGAACCATGTATACGAGCACCCCAAAAAGGAATCCCCAAGCAGAGCTAATCAGTAGTTCTTGAACCTCGGATTGAAAAAAATAAAAATATAAACAAATGGCACTGCCGCCAACGCTTCCCAACACAAAAAGGCTAATAGTAGCCTCATTGCCCAGTACTAGATTGGCAGACCAGATATAAATAAGGCCAACAACAAAACCAATGCCTAATGTGACGCAAATAAAGGGGAATGTTATCTGAATAGATGGAAGGCTCAAATGGCCTAGCTGTATCAACACAGCAACAAGAGGGCAGGTAGCCAGGCCAGCCAGAATTGCAATGATAGGTGTTAGGTTCACCCCTCTTCGCTGGTGCCTGTTCGAGTTGCTGCTCAAGAATCCAATCCAGGCTGAAAAAAGCATAATTAGAATATAAATAATTGGTGCCGTGATGGATAACAAGGTTTGCATATTATTTTCTCCCTTTTCCCGCTTTTTGTAACTCGAATATGATTTGACTCAATATAGTTTTGCAAAATTCCACCCAAACAACCCCTGGCTGAATATCTTCAACCCATGACCTAATCTTTATTGGAAGAAAACTTTCAGGGTATTTTGAAACATACTGTTTCAATTCTTCACCTAAAGACTGCGTTTCACTACGGCTAACATAAAGCAATCGTTGAACTGCAAAATTTAAATAAGTTTTATCAATTGCTCGTTCATATCCAATGATTCTACCCGCTGTGAGGTAATCCACAGACTTTGATTTCAAAGTTCTACTTATCACGGAGCCTATATTAACTTTTTGGTCTCGCATTCTAATTAGCCAATATGAGAACAAATCAGCTTCAAATAATAATCCTTTCCCTTCAAGGTCAGCCCGCCATTTGTGCAATTGGTAAAAAGACACACCAAATGCCTGGTTTTCGATAAATCTAGTTCCTAGCTTTTCTCGATATTCCCCTCTTAATTCAACCCATGAATTGGTAAGATTTGAAAGCACTTGCCAAGCTCCCACATCGGTTGCTTTTATCAAAGTTGGGATAAACTCATCAATAATCCCTATTAAATCTTGTTTTGCAACACCTTCAATAAATTTCTGAGATATTAGATCCAATCTTTTATAGTGGTCGAGAATAATCTGTATTTCTTGAATATTACTATCCAGTCCTCTTAGCTTTTGTTGTAGCAGATTTTGAATGGACAATAATTGTTCTTTTGAAAAATCATTCCAATGACCTTGCAATATTGGCAAACTCAGCCTTAATTCGTTTGAATTGCAATTCTGACAATCAGAAATGCATTTATTAAAAATTCCGCGAGAAACAGAATTATTGTCACGTATTCCATTTAACAAAATTGCGAAGGAAATCAGGGCAATCTGACGATTATCCTTAATTCTGACAACATAATCCAATAATTTTTCTGTATTGGAAAGAGGCATATTTGCCAGGAAATCAGGGAAGTTCGAAACTAAATCAGGATAATTTTGGATTGCGAAGTTGATTTGAGTATTTAGCCATCCATAGCTTTCAGTTTCCTGAAAGCATAAATGCATATTTTCAAAATAGTCAGGTAATAAAACGGTATTCAATTGAATTAGAAATTGAATACTGGCTGGAACATGGATACGTATTCGACTTCTTTTTAACAAGTCTAGCAAAGAAGTAAACACCTTGTTATCCGCAGGACAGCCAATTTTCCCAAGGAATAAGAATAATTCCTCAGGAAAATCGATTCCAATTATGTGATCCATTGCAGGACTAATAAATTCAGGAGACTTCGTCCATGACAAAGTAGAAAGGCTTTCCCATAAATTCAAGCCCCTTTGATATTGAACATTAGACAATGAGAAATATAGAATTTCTTTACAGAAACCGATTAATGTAGATTGACCTGTTTTATTTGCGAGGTCAGTTACTTGGATGATAAAGTTTGCAAGCGATGTTATGGAGCTTTCCGTTGATTGCAGGCTAAAGTGGACAATTTTCTGTACAAGATTCTGCCTGGTTTGGTATTGGCTTAAGAGTGATGAATGTCTGGCTAACGCTTCAGCTCCAATATCATAGGCATTGAGCATCATTAAGTATGTCAATATAGTGGATAACCAATCCGTAACCTCCTGATCGCTGAAAATACAGGAGAATTTCAGAATTAGATCTGCTTGCTCATTTAGCTTTTGAGGTACCCTGACTCGAAAGAATTCTTCCCTGTGTTGATACCATTGAACGCCTTGTACTGCAAGATCAAGTTCATCCCCCCAGGTTTTGAGATGGGTAGATTTGGCAGGATCTGGCAGACGCAAGTCAGTAGTTATCGTTTTTTTTATTTGTTGCTGATTATTTTGAGTGATTAACTCATCCAACCATGTAACATATCCTGCCCCAGGTTTATTGGTCGGAATGGTTGGTTCAATCCAATTAACGGCTTGTCCATAGCGACTCTGTCGTTCCGAAAAAAACAACTTTACCGAATCATTTGTTTCGCTTGCTAAAGTAGAAAAAGATATATTTTTGCGATACTTCTCAGGAACAATCTGCAATAGTGCGCAGAAAAATCTCAATCGGGTTTGATTATCTGCAGGAGCAGAGCAAATACTTATTTTCTCAGTTGACGATAAATAACGAACAAGAGCTGCCTGTAATGGTAAGGAGAATTCCCGTAAATCTTTTAACCAATCGGTTTCAACTGGTATGTCAACTTCAAGGTTATTTAAATTCTTATTAACCTGCTCGTAATAATCTATTGTCTTGAAATTTTTAAAGATCGGTAAAAGATTCCATTCGAATTGCCTCAGTTGATCGGCAGTTATATATAAATATTCCGAAAAAACCGGTTTGCCACGCGATGTCGGTTCTGTAAGTTCCATCAATGTAAAATGTGCAGCAATGTAAGCTTCTTCGTTCAATGCAAAGAAACCATATGCATCCCGGAGACCTTGAAGCAATTCTCGGGTAAGCCCTGGCCTGATTTTTTGGTACACCTGTCGTTGCAAATCGCTAGTAAACCTTTCCCCATAGGCAATAGGACGTATATCCCCGAATACATTTTTTTTATCCAGGGTCTGTAACATACCATTGATATATCTGGGGAAAAAGAATTTCATTCCTAAAATCCGAGTAGTTTGCGAACGCCTTTCACTACATTTGCATATTTTTTACCACGTGTTCGGGCAATACGCACATCTTCATCATCGCCAGCTAGATTATCGAGCACCCATTCTAGCGCTTCAGCAAGACCAATAGGTCTGAGATCTTTAGGGTTTCTAATTCCGTAAGCTTCCTTTTTTTCTACAAATTGTGATACTCGTTTATTTCCTTCGCCTGTGAACCCGGTAGCGCTTACGGGTAACCACAAGACATGATTTGCATCAAACGTTTGATCAATCAGGGCTTTTGTGCTTTTTCCTAATATATCCCTGGCAATATCTTCCACCTCACCAAAATACCCGGTTTTATCAA
>CAIYOZ010000379.1 GCA_903927945.1 uncultured Bacteroidales bacterium
ATCCATAAACTTTACTTTGCTATGTCTAACAATATCATCAATATTTCTATATCTGCATATTTTACCTTCAACAACATGCACTTTACAAAAATAACACTTCCTTATGCAACCTCTGCTTAGAAAACCATAAGAAGTATCATCTATATAATACGATGGATATAAACTGTAGTCAGGTTCACAATCATCAATATCTTTAGGCAGATAAACATGAGGAGTAACACCTGTTCCACCAAATATTATATTATCACCTTTTACACAATCGTGATTTCCTTCAAATACAACACTAGAAAAAACAAGGTCATATAAACTTGTATCTATTGTATGTAAACTTTTCTTCCTATCTGGATAATACGGCAATCCTAAAGAAAGTAATTTAACAGTAGCCTAATGTTTATCTTTGTAATAACGAGATAACTTCATCAACGCCAAATTCGGTATCTTTGAATCAGCATCAATAAGCAATACTTTAAGGGGAAGTGACAAAACCAGATACCTCTTCAGTAAAGGTTAAATATGACCAGTAAAATAAAAATTTGCGCGGAAGCTCTTACTGAAGGAGCGTATCGGTTGCAAGCCTATCCGCACAAAAAAAATTTAACCTGTTTTACTTGCCCCAGGCATAGCACCGAATTTATTTTCAGCCTTATCAGCAGGTTTCTTCAAATTCACCCTGGATCTGGAAGAAGGCGATAACCCAAATTCTGTTAATATCCTGAGCTGCAAGGCCTTACATTCTTTCAACATGGTTACTTCAGGACGAGCGCGAACACTCATAGCGTGCATCACACCTTTTTTATCAGGAGGGCTTAACACTTCAAACGTAGATCCGTTCTTACGGAGAAACATCTCATAGCTTTCAAGCTGCTCTTTGTTATTCGCGTATAAAACGATGATATCCAGGTCAGTTTCGCTCGCAGGGTACATTTCATCAATACGCTGCACAAAATCATTGAAGATCTCACGCGCACGATCTGACAGGTATTCAGGGGCATGAGGGCGACCCGGAGACTCGATAGGTTCTTCCCGATTGGCATACCTGTGGGCATGAGCCTTATCGTTTTTCAACAAACGAATATGTCTAGGATCAGGTATGATTCCCATCATCAACCAAAGTAGTTTTGCATTTATCACAAGACCAAAGGCCATCCATGAGTGTTATTGATCCACCACACTCACAAGGAAAGCTTAATTCTCGATCTTCGGGGATATCTTCTGGAGGCATAATCGTCAATCCTTAAATAAAATCCAAACATCACCGCGCATAAATTTCGTTGGAACATAATCAATAGGATGAGAATTGTATAACAGTCTAAACATATCAAAATCATGAACTTCAACAACACCGGCTTCTTCATCTGCCATTATACAATGTTTTAAATTTAATCCATTAAATCGAACTTGTACTTTTGTAATCAATCCTTGTTCTATGGCTTCCTCAACCGTAAGTTTCATATCTTCCTCATGTTACCAAACCCGCCTTCTTCAGAAGAGGCTTTTGATGTATTGCACGATATACACAAGGGCTGCCAATTACTTTCATCCCAAAACAACCCATCATCACCTTTATGGGGAATTATATGGTCCGTACATTCGGAAAGTTTTGCAATTCCTTTTGCTTCGCACATAACACAAACTTTTCCAGCACGAAATAGTTTTGACGCTTTTAACCAACGATTATTATAACCTCGTTCTGTTCTTGTACCACGAAGTTTATCGTAATCACGTTGTTGTTTTTTAACTTCTACTTCTTTCTTCCTTGCGTGTTCCTCACAATAAGCCGATGTTGATAACCTATTGCATCCTGGCTTACGGCATTGTTTTCTTGGTGCTGCTGGCATTATATTCCTTAAAAATTAACGACGACAGGATTCGAACCTGCGATTACCGTAGAAAAGTTGTTTGACCGATAATACTAATGTAGGGCTATTTAACTCCCTTGGTTGTCATAAACCACTCGACCACATCGTTAAACTTTTTAATTTTATGACCAAAGTAATAAATTATAGACAGGATTTGAACCTGTGGATACCGGCTACTCCAGTAGGTCTGCTCGGACCCGATATCAACGTGTTATGACCTTTCGTTTGCATTAAACCACTCTGCCACTACAATTTATTACCTTGCGCATAAAATTAAAAATGTCAAGCACGACGCGGATAATATGTAAACCTGCTAAACATGGCCCAGGGTTTATAACATTTTACCATTGTCGTGCTTGGCATTCTCCTCCTCACTCTCGGATCAATTACGCAGTACGCCCAATACGAGCACCGGCAACGCCATTCTTCTCATCCTTGATCATGGTAAACACGCGGGTCTTTTTCATCTCAGGAACAGATGCACCCTTGTTAGGACCTTTGGCAACCAGACGCATTACGGGCTGACCATTTGTGTCTAGGACAGGCACAGCAAAACGAGTCATGGCCGTACCAACGGTAGATGCCATTTTCTTCCAAGGCTCAGGTTTGTCCTCTGTAGCCGCTACAAAGAAGGACTGACCAATCTCCAAGGCAGCAAAAGGATAAATTGACCCTTTACCGGATCTTGACGCACGTTTGGCAACCACTGCCACATTTTCAATTTCAATACCACCAACAGATTCAACTTCACTCATAATCTCTTCCTCTCCAGTTTGGAATTTTTCAATTCCTTCTTGTGTTGCGCGAGTAGCACATTCACCCGCATCATTTTTGATATCGCAGTTTACTTCTGCGAAACCCTTTTTTACCAGAATACTATAAACCGACTCAGGGGTAAAGACATACAGCCCTTCCTTTGTCGATTTAATAATTTCCGGCATTTGCTCAAACGCCAATCTGTTTAACTTTTGAAACTTGTTTTCTAAAACGGCCATGATATCGTCCTCCTCAGAACTTTAATAATTAATAAAGATGTTTATTTAAAACATATCAAAATATCCATGTCAACAAGTTTTTAGTTACCCTTGTGATTTTTATTTATGTTCTAAATATTTTTTCAACACTTCAACGGCTTCTTCCCATCCATAACAAACTACGAAACCAAAACCTTGAGATTGCACGAAAGCACCAAATTCAGCTTGGTCATCAGACACACCTCCTTTACCATTCTTTTTTGGTTTACGCTCAGGAGTTTTAAGTTCAATATACAAACCAGAATAATTGCCCCTACTAACTGGAAGTAAAGTATCACTGACTCCTGCTTTTAATCCAGCTTGTTTTGAACGCGCCCCAACAATCTTAGAACCAGATTTTTCTTCATTTTTTATGGCATGATACCAACGAAGCTCAGGATACTTACCCACATTGTAGGAACACCAACAAAATAGCGCGACTTGATGGCTGAACTCTGATCCCGATTTTACTAATTGTGCGGGATTCACTTTTCACCTTTCATAACATTTACCTTTCATCCTAATCCATCGAGCAGACATTTTTTTAACCACTAATCGTTCATTGTAGCAAGTATCATAATGCTTGCATTTTTCCTTGTCAATAAAACAATCAACAATTTTATTAAAAACCTTTTGCACAGGAACAGCTCTTTTCCGTTTTTGCTTTTTACCTTTTCTTTTTCGATTAGCTAATATTCTTGAGCATCCGCAAGAAAACACATTTGTACGAGCATAAACTATTTTTTCTTTTCCACATACACACTCGCAAAGATAATACCACAAACCTCCTTCTTTATACAATTCCTTATAAATAGGAAATAAGAATTTTAACTTTCCTTGTTTTCTGCCAGACCAGTTATTCCTTGGTTTAACATAAGGCCAACATATTGTTTTATGTTTCATCAATACCTCATATATTTACATGCAAGAAAACTTCGTCAATATCAGGACCATTCGGACCTTGATAACTTTTGGAAGTAATTTTATTTACAACCAATCCAGTTTCTTTTTCAAACTTTTGAATGTCATAAAATATATGTGCTTCTAAATCTGCTTTTGCTTGCCTTAATTTTTCTACTGGAGTAGGTGCGGGTTCTTTTGACAGAGTTTTACTTGCACATTCTCTGCATATATCAGGACTCATGAAACTACAATCTGCACAATTTGGCATTTTAATTCCTCCTTATTTATTTAACTTCTAACCAACTGCCAAACTAACCTTTCAACTTAACATTATTACTAACATATTACCTTGTCAACATCTTTTTCCACTAAATCCTCATTAATCCTCAGAAAATTAAAAGCCCTGCCAAATTAATACAAGAGCTTTGCCCACAATATTAGATACTTACAGCATCGCCGTATTAATGCCTATTAAAATGAAAATGCTCCAAGTCCTTGTTATCCTTTCTTTTTATTATTACTTTAATATATTAATATAG
>CAIYOZ010000380.1 GCA_903927945.1 uncultured Bacteroidales bacterium
AGTTCCAACAATCATCCTCGCTTTTAAATTGAGTAAGGAATTCTTGGAAATCTTTTGGGTATAGTTCTTTGTTTAGCATTTACAAAGTTACAATATAATTTTACTTGTTCTAAGCAGATAAGCAATTAATCTAAAAACAATACTCCCAATAAATAAGTTTTACCTTAATAAAGGTGTGCCGGAGAAATTTGATAGAATGTTGGACAACTATTTTTTAATCGGCTGTGCTGATCAACTTTTTCTATCCGCAAACTACTTTGGATATAATCGAAAAAGAAGCCGGTAGGTCCTCACAAGAGTTTATTTATTAAAGCTGATAGTTTTTACCAGAGTGAGCCCTCGTCATTTGCAGGAGACCTAAAACCGTTGTGTGATATTGAAAAACAGATGGCCTTGAAAGTTTCCATTCGTATCCTTCATGGCTTGTAAATCCGTGGAGAATATCAACTTACGGGTAATACGCCACGAAAGGTCAATGTCGGTGTTATTTTCGTGCAGCTTGGTTGTGGTGTTATAGGTGTAATTCACATTTTGGTAAGATAAATCGGCGTATAACCTGCCATTGAATAAATCACGCGACAAAGAAGCTCCATAAATCATTCCGCTCAGATAAGTAGTTTTGAGTGCTGTAGCATTGATGGTGAAAGATGCGTCAATGACGGGAACTTGCGAATAAGTCAGGTATGTATATCCGTTTAATGATTGGTCGGAAGTACCCGAAGCAAGACGATAGCCTCCGGTTCCCCCCCATGTGAGGCGACTGAAAGGTCGGTAATTAAACTGAAATTTGAATCCTTGACGGGTTTCTTTATCGAGCAAACTGTCCACGAAGCTTTTATAAGTTTCGTAGTAGTAAATATTCTTTCGGGCATCATATGATAAGGCCAATGACAGATTATGCAGCATACTCCAATGAAGCGAAAGATAAGCACTGGTCAGATTGAAGGTAGTGACCGGTTGATTGTTTTGCAGCCCAAACAGATCCACTTCGGCTGATCCAAAAAAATCAACGTTTTTCAACAATGAGTTGCTGTGCTGTATATATACAAACCGTCTGTCGGTTAAGAAATTATTTGTCTGGTTAAATAGGGCAACTGAAGTCTGCATGCTTCCTGTATTTGTGGTGAGTTGGTGGCTGATAAATGCCCCAAACTGAAACAAAGAGGGATTGATGGCGTAGTTATAGGTGTCGGGTCTTGAGCCTACCACGGCACCATAGGATATGTATTTTCCGGAATTCTCATATTCAAGCCCATCGATAGCTCCGATATTGGCTAAGTTCATGTTTATCTTCCTTCCGAAAAGAACACTTGCTGTTTTACTGAGTTCATATTTCAATGAGAGGTTATAAATTCTCACATCATTAAAAGTCTGACTATAATTGATAAATTTGGTTGAATCAACCAACGAAATGAAGGGTGTATGTACATTCCGGTTGGTGAGAGACACGTCACATTCTGCCGAGAATTTAGAATTGGCAATATGATGAGCATTCAACGATAAGTTAAAGCGAAAGGTGCTGTTTAAAGTCGTATCGCTAGTGTTGTTTATAAAGCCTGATAACGAAACCCGGCCATCTATGGTAGAATTCCCGGTTGATTGCTTCTCTTTTTTTGCATTGTTTCTGGCCTGGTCGTTCAAAGCTATTCCTTCTTTCGATTTTTGTGCCAACACGTCCATGGAGGCTGTCTCAACTCTTTTTCGGACATAAACCTGATTTGATACAGCAGGAATATAAGTACCAATGATGGTGGAAATACACGAAATAGATGACTTGTTTTTTACAATCAATATAGGTTGATAAGCTTGGTTTTTGAAACTGAACAGGGTATCCCCAATTTCAATTCCAGTAGTGTTCCCAAATTGAACATATACATTCTGAGAACTGATGAAACTGATATTTCCCTTGAGATATTCACGACCTTGCCCATAAGTATTTAGCCCGATGAAAATAAAGGCTATCATGAGAATCTGTTTGATATTTTTCCAGCTATAATTCATTCATGTATTTTTCAAGGTAACCTGCCGCTAGTGAATTTATGGCATTTCGTACAAAACGAAGTATAGGTAGTCGTATTTTGATGACAATCGGTACACGCTGACCATTTACCGCTATGTGTCCCTGAGTAAATTTTCCCGTATAATGCATCGTGTTTCGAATACTTCACAATCGACCAACCGATCACTGAATGACAATCGGAACAGGCTAAACTCTTGAATTTAGTAATGTGAGCGGGTGTGGAGCTTTTATCAATTCCATCATGACAATTCGTTGCATCACAATTCGTTTGTAATTTTGTTTTAAAATCATTATTTACGTGACAAAAATCACATTCAACATTTTTATGACCACCCACCAAGGGGAAGACTCCATGATCGAAGCCACGGCCAATGGATAGCCAACTTTGCCCCGCCATGTTGTGACAGCGTTGACAGTCGATACCCATGCCGGAGGCTTTATGGTTTGGTTTAGTGGTTAATTCATACTGAGTTTGATGACAGGCATAGCAATCGGACCGGATATTGTTGAACCTAAGCAATGAGGCTGAAGGATGACACTTGATGCAATCGGCAGTTGCATGTTCACCGATCAACGCAAAACCGGCTTGTTGGTGTATCTGCTTTATGTTGGTCACAATCCACGAGTTCTGTGTATGACACCGCCCACAATCTTTGCCTACTGTTCCTTCGTGAATATCGGTATGACATACTGCACATTCCAGGGGTGCTTTATCAAAAACCAATGTGGGATGGCATTTTTTACATGATACACTGTTGTGTTGCCCTTTGAGGGGAAACTTAGTCTTGTTGTGATTAAATCCGGTTGATTTGATTTCACTCCAATTTTCAGTCACATGGCAGAGGGAACATTCTTTTTTGAAGTTTTCACCGTGAGGTGACTTCAATGCGCTAACCTGAACATTGAAAAACATGAAGAATGTGAACACTAACAGCATTAATCTATAATTCATAGTAGTTAGTTCAATGTTGATAATTCATAGTTTATAAACAGCTAATCATTCGTCATATTTTGACAGTACTGTACTTTTATTGCTCTTCAAAAATATCTGTAAAAGGAATAAAGTACAAATTTAAACTTTGTTTTCCATGTATTCATATTATTAATCAATATATTTCAATATGTTTGATAAATATCCTGAAGATGTTTGAATAGTTTGAATAGTTTTGAAAGTTTGAATAATTTGAATAGTTTGAATAATTTGAAAGAGATGCGTTCTTTAACTAGTGTTATGTTAGGTCTCAATTGACGGTTGCTTTGGCTGCCGGATGAAAGTATAGAAACATGATGGGCTTTATCCAAAAAAATAAATACATTTGGCTAAAGCCAATTCTAATAGTCCAATTTCATCAGTCCCATAAATGGGACGGCAATTGAGAAAGAGTGCCAATCAACCAATCAACCAGTTAACCAATCAACTCAATAGCTCAATAACCCAATAACCCAATTAACTAACTACCAACCACCAATTACCTCCATCAATGAACCCAGCTTATTGAAATGTTAGAAAAACCAGTCACATTTGGCGGGGTTAGTGTCATAGCTGCTGGCCCTTTCGTAAATGTATAAGAAGTGAATGCAGTATTGCCATCTGCGATATTCATGCATACTTTATAAGTTCCGTCAATAACCACATTCTCACTTACATCTTTTCCATTCCAGGTACAGGTGCGGGTGGTGTTGCTGCTTTGTGTGGCGCCCGTTATGGCATCCAGTGTGCTACCCGGCAAGCTACCGCTGGAGGTGTTAGAATACCAGTTACTTAAATCTCTTTTACGGGCGTTAGCATACACCAGCATAGATTTTACAAAGACACCTGCATTCGTTTCGATCCATATAGCTACTACGTTTCTAGGTGCGTAACCACCACCTGGAGCTACTGTCAAAACGCTGACCGTTAGTGTTCCGGTTGAATTAGCCGAAGCAGCACTGGTGGTAAAAGATACCTCATTGCCATACGCAGTGCCTACTGCATTGGTGGCGTATGCCCGCACATAATACGTGGTTGATCCCGTTAATCCGGTTATACTGCTTGTAAAACTACCGCTGCTGGTGCCATCTAATGTTTTAGTGCTTAATGCAACGGTTGCCCCGGTACTGGTGCTCCAGCAGATACCTCTGGCTGTTACCGGTGATCCGCCATCGGCACTAATGCTTCCTCCCGATGTGGCAGTAGTATTAGTAATGGCAGAGACGGCTGAAGTGGTAAGTGTTGGGAGTGTAGCCTGTGCAGAAGTTGTAAAGATAATCTCCGAACCATAAGCCGTGCCCACTGCATTAGTCGCATAAGCCCGGACATAATACGTGGTGGAAGATGCAAGTCCGGTTATATTACTTATAAAGCTGCCCGTACCTGTTCCATCCGATGTTTTGGTGCTTAAAGCAACGATTGCCCCTGTACTGGTGCTCCAGCATACTCCACGGGCTGTTACCGCTGAACCTCCATCGGTGGTAACATTCCCTCCTGACGTGGCTGTTGTTATGTTAATCGCAGATACCGCCGCGGTGGTAAGTGCCGGAATTGTAGCTATGGCAGTCGTGGTGAATGACAATTCCTGGCCATAACCGGTTCCGGTAGTATTTGTGGCATACGCCCTGACATAATACGTAGTGGATGGCGCAAGTCCCGTAAGGTTACTCGTATAACTGCCGGGTCCGGTACCATTTGATGTTTTCGTGCTTAGTGAAATAGTCGGACCGGAAGAAGTGCTCCAGCAGACTCCCCGTGCTGTGATGGCTGAACCACCGTCGGATGTGGTTACTCCACCCGATACAGCAGTATTAGAACCTATCGTAGTAATCGTATTTGTGAATAGCACGGGCACTGTTGGTGTTGTAACCACAGCCGAGGTTGTAAACGTAACCTCATTCCCATAGGAGGTCCCTATGGCATTGGTGGCATACGCCCTCACATAGTAAAGTGTTGAAGCGGTTAGCCCGGTCAGGTTGCTGGTAAAACTTCCGGTTCCGGCACCATCCGTTGTCTTGGAGCTCAAAGCAATGGTTGCCCCTGAGTTGGTACTCCAGCATATTCCACGGGCGGTGATGGTAGCTCCGCCGTCGGCTGTGACATTTCCCCCCGATATGGCAGTTGTGGTTCCAATGAAGGAAACTGCTGTTGTTGTGAGTGTAGGAATCACAGGTTGAGCAGTGACAAATGTCAGTTCCTGACCATATCCCGTTCCCTGGCTATTGGTGGCATACGCCCTGACATGATAGGTGGTGTTCGGTGAAAGCCCGGTGATAGCACTTGTAAAACCGCCAATACCTGTTCCATCCGATGTTTTGGTGCTTGCCACGGTGGGTGCAGCACTTGTACTCCAACATACCCCACGCGCTGTGATGGGAGCACCTCCGTCGGAAGTAGTAGACCCACCTGAAGTAGCCGTGGTATAACCAATGGATATGACCGCATTTGTAAAAAGTACAGGAACAACTACGACCGTTGTTTTAGGAGTTGTGGTAAAAAAGATTTCTTCACCGTAAGCCGTTCCCAGGCTATTTGTAGCATAAGCCCTGACATAATAGGTGGTGGCTCCTGTAAGTGCAGTTATAGAGCTGCTGAAGCCCCCTATACCGCTTCCATCCGTTGTCTTGGTGCTTAAGGTTACGGTGGCTCCCGGAATGGTACTCCAGCATACACCTCGGGCAGTGACTGCTAAACCACCATCGGAGGTGATATTGCCCCCCGATAGGGCGGTTGTTTCCCCTATGGAGGTGATAGCGGTGGTGTTGAGTGATATACCCCCTGCTTTCAGGGTGGTAAATGATTGATCTTTTCCATAGGAGGTTCCTGCGAAATTAGTGGCAAAAGCTCTGACATGATAGGTCTTATTTGCTTTTAACCCCGGAATGGTATCTGTAAAAACGCTTTTCCCTGAGTTATTGACTTTTTTGTTCTTTGAAATGGTCGGATTGGGTATGGTATCCCAACAAATTCCTTGTTGTATTATTCTGGAGCCACCATCCGTCATCAGTTCTCCACCGGCAATGGCACTATTAAACGTAATCTGACTTGCCACAGTCGTATTTAATACCGGTGACATGGTGGTGTTTGTGGTACAATTGCTTAACAGGAAAGCACTGCACAAAATTATAAACAGTTTGAAGCTCATGAATTTCAGGGTTCTATTTTGCAAATAAGTAAGTGATATTGTAGGACAGTACAAAATAATGGCTCATACTGGAATACATCATCGACAAAAATAACGGATTTTAAATCAAATAATTAGTGTCGTATATTAAGAGGACCGGCTCCTTAACCTAAATTGATATTATTTATTAGTTCAATCGTGGAAGATGTTTCTGCGTTGGTTGCAATACCAATAAGGGTTTCACTTGAAGTGAAGCCCTTACTATGTAAACTCACGGTTACTTAACACTCTACTTGAAACACCGAGCCCTGCGAATAGTTCACGTTTTTCTGACTCATTCTTATAATTTTACTATTACTTGTTTGTGTGGTTCTATGTCTTCGATATAATAAGTAGTAAGAACAATACATTGTCATATTTGAATAAAGAATAGCACGCGGATTAACGCGGATAGAGCGGATTAACGCAGATAAGAATATTGTAACGGATTTTGAACACGGATTTTATTCATACAAGTATGAATGATAAAGACTTCCATCTCTGAATCATCCCAATTTATTGGAATTCAGATCCGTATTAATCCGCTAAATCCGCTAAATCCGCGTTCTAATCTTATCTTAATTTTCAATTTAGAAATTGGACATTATTTTGTTTCGCTTACTTAACTATGATCACATTCAATAATATTAAAACTATGTGGACCTATGTTTCTATGTAACCTATGTGTATTCTATTATTTTTTGTATGAACCATGGTATTACTAAAATACGACCCTTCTACTTAGATCTAGAAATAGAATTTAAAAAACAAGAGTCGCAAAGAATGGTTTCTCTGCGACTCAAGCAATAATTGATGAAAAGCTGATCTGGTATTTTTATAGTATAGCATCGGCTATCACTTTTGATAAAGGTGTTGTCGGGTGGCCAATCAATACAGACATCTGTTTTGCATTATCGAAAAGCCCTCCCTTGGAAGCACCGGTATCAGAATCAGCCAACATGAGCGCAATAGCTTCGGGTAAACCAAAACTTTTCAGAATGTCGGCATATTGTGTTTCGGTCAGGTTGTTGTAAGGAATTGTTTTCCCGATCTGACGCGATATTTCGGCAGCCAATTCCGTCAATGTATAAGCCGAATCTCCTGCCAGTTCATAGATTTTGTTTTCATGACCTTCACCTGCCACTACCACTGCGGCTGCTTCGGCATAGTCTGCCCGCGCTGCAGAAGCAATATTACCATCGCCGGCACATCCGATAAAGGCTCCGGCACCAATGGCACCTTTTGCTGAACCGGTGTAGTTTTCGGTATACCAACCGTTACGCAGGAAAGTGTAGGTTAACCCCGATGCCTTCAGAGCTACTTCCGTTGCCAGATGCTCCCCGGCCAATCCAAGCGTTGAAGTATCTGCATGTAAAATGCTGGTATAAAAAACATGTTTAACCCCTGCCAGTTTAGCGGCTTCAATGACAGCCAGATGTTGCGGCAGACGTTGCCCCATTTCGTTCCCCGAGATCAATAATAACTTGTCAATACCGTGCAGTGCTGCTGCCAGGCTTTCGGGTTTGCTGTAATCAAAAGCACGGGCTTCCACACCCAGGTCTGATGCTTTTTCAGGGGTGCGTACCAATGCTACAATACTTTCCGCCAATACTTTTTCTTTTAACTTGTCTACGACTAAACGGCCCAATTGACCTGTCGCTCCGGTGACTCCAATTTTCATTTGTTTTGTTTCCTTTCTTTTGTGAATATTATTAAGCAGTTATTTAAAATCTTGTCCACCGCTTCGGTCAGACTATAGGAGTAAAACATCCCGCTGTTCTGTTTTGTTAATCTTCAGAAGTTAAATAAAACCCCTTATTTGTCGCAATCAAAACATCCGATGGATATTTTCCTTACTTTTGTTACGCAAAGGAACTAATAATAGTTCGTAATTGAAACAGGTTACTTTTTAGTAACCATGAAAAGAGTAGTAACCTAAAAGTAACCATTATGGCCCAATTCAAAGAAAATACCCTATGTCCGGTAACAGCCACCCTGCAATTGATAGGGGGTAGGTGGAAAACCATTATCATGTATACCCTTTCCACAGGAACAAAAAGGTTTGGCGAAATAGCCGTTCGCATTCCCATTTCCCGGAAAGTGCTTACCGAACAATTAAAAGAGTTGGAAATGGATGGGCTGATTATGCGGGAACAGTTCAAGGAAATACCACCTCGGGTAGAATACTCTCTCACTGAATTAGGTAAAAGCCTGTCGTCGGTGATTCATGAACTTGAGATATGGGGACTGGAAAATGTGTTGGCAAAAAGACAGATGATAGAAGTATAGTCACAATCGATAACGGGAGAAAAATTACAGGTTGCTCTAAACTTATTCAAAGATTCGGTTTTGATTACTCCTGCATGCCCTGTTGTACCTTGTTTTTTTATTTTTCCAGCATACAGCGAAGCACCAAATTCTTGAGGATTGTTGGATTTTCTGAATAAGCCAAATGATGTTGCCCGATCAATGGGTACAAAGTGAGGCCTCTGACTATCGAAACCACACCGGCTGATGCTATCCGTATTTCAGTCCATGACTTATCACCCAGCAGCAACCACATTTTAGCCTTTAATGTATTGGCATCCGCCTCTGATGGTTTGAGGTTGTCCAACTCCTCTATCTCCCGCACAAATACCGGGGTGTATTTGCAAAAAGCTGACCAATAGGGTCTGTTTCGGAGTATATCCACATCCTCTTTTGGCTGGCATACTATTTTAGTTTGAATCAGGTAGGTGGCCGCATCTAAATCACCTTTTTCAACGAATGCTTTTACTTCGTCCAAATGACCTTTGCTTACCTGTTGGAAAATTGAATTCATGGGTTCATACAGTATGACGTTACCCGTGAAACCATCACGCATAGAATAAGCCAATGCCACCCCTCCACCAAAACTATGCGCTACCAGGGTCGTTTCAGTTCCTGCCATTTCAACCATAGCTGACAGATCGTCTAATTCCTTGTCGAACGTGTAGGATTTCCCGGTATCCAGGCTTTGCCCTCTTCCTCTTCGGTCATACGTGTATACTGTATGTGTTGCTGCCAGTTCTTTTGCAAAAACAAACCAATTTTGTTGGATCGAATATCCGCCATGCACGATGATGATGGCAGGCCCTGCACCAAATTTTGTATACCCTATTTTCGTCTCATCTTTCGAGATTACGCTTCCTTTTGTCATTTCCCTCCTGTTTTATTTTCAGAATGATTCTTCTTTTGCAGATACTATTGCCTGCTCACCCCTGCATTTTAGCTTTAAATTGTGCTATCGGTTTTGGATAATGACCTTTGTCTCGCATTTTTTTTGTATAAATCGCTTTACTCGGGCAATGATTATAGCAATGCCAGCATCCATAGCATTTCTCCATATCGAAAACAGGAAAGGGGTTTAATTCGATGGCATTGTAAGGACATCCTGTTTCGCAAGTACCGCATTGAGTGCAAAGTTCCTGATTGACGAATTTATCGCCCATGTCTTTTCGCGCTTTGGTGCGGGGATAACCCGGAAGTAGAGTGGCTATCATGCCGATGTAAATCTTTTTCTCCTTAATTTCTATTTTCTGATCGATCCGATCGAAATTCTGTTTCAGACTTAAAATAAAGTCATTGAACTTTATTAATTCTTTATTGTTGGGGGCTTGTTCGTTTGCCATGCCCCGTGAAATCATAGGAGGGTAGTTTTCCGGGGTATGAAGTGAAAGTCCATCAAACACGTTAAAACCTTTTGCCGCAACTTCATCATGGAGCATTAAAAGCGTTTTCCCGCACATAAAACCATACGTGTTCAGTACAAAAGAATATTGTTTTTGAGGATTCATGCCTTTAATAAATGATTGCATTAAAAAGGGGATTCCACCAAAATCGGTAAAGCAAGCAAAACCAACCACATCAAACAGTTCCAGTTCAGGCACGCCGTCGGTTACAATATCAAAAAGTGTAAATTCTACATTCCCGATTTCTCGTGCAATCTTTTCACAGGCAAGTTTCGTATTGCCGGAACCTGAATAGTAACAAATTATTGCTTTCATTTTTTTTTAAAATTGATGAAAATAAATTAATAATGTGATGTCAAATGCCTATCAACAGCTTATTTCAGGTGTTTATCGGATAAAAGGAAGATAAGCTGATTTCGTTCATTACCAATGCGTCAAACCGAAAAAAAAGAAGAATCGGTTAGATACAAGTTCGTTTTGAGTTGCAATATACTGAATTTTCTTGAATTTCCAACTCCGATCAACCGCTTATTTCAGTGGTTTGTCGGATAAAAGCAAATTAAACAAAAAAGGTAAATCCTCTATGCGTCAAACCGATAAAAAAAAGAATCGGTTAGACGCAAGATAGATACGACTCCGATCAACCGCTTATTTCAGCGGTTTGTCGGATAAAAGCAAATTAAACAAAAAAGGTAAATCCCCTATGCGTCAAACCGATAAAAAAAAAGAATCGGTTAGACGCAAGATAGATACGACTC
>CAIYOZ010000381.1 GCA_903927945.1 uncultured Bacteroidales bacterium
TACCGTTTTTTTCAAATTACTCATGATTGAAAATATTAATTTTACTCTACTGAACTTTTTTTAAAAGTATATTAAGTTCATTTTCATTGTTTATTCTATACAATTCCCAATAGATTGTATGTTTAATAGATTCATTGGGTTTCAATGTCTTCTCAGGACTCAGGCATTCCAGTTCTGCGAATTCTACATTCGAATAAATTGTTGCACTTGTTCCACCATCGGGATATGTTGTACCCTCATGGTAATTAAAACGTTCCACCATTAAAACATTATCAACCAAACCAGCTACCCAACCATCAGCATCAGCACCTACTTTTTGATGGTTTACCTCAATCGGATTGAGTTTCAACAGACCATTGTGTAATTCAAAATTATCTACTGCATAATTCTTTGCATCCGGCCATTTTGGGATGTCATATCCATTTCTGAAAACACTCTTCTTGTTCAATGGCATCCACATTGCTTTTGGTGCTCTAACTTGTGTCAAATTCCATATTGTCAATGGAATACTATCAAATATCGCATTTTTAGCAGGATACACTTTTATCATTTCTTGGTCAATTCTAATTTTCGTAGAATATGGTTCAAGATGAATTATACGAATCATTTTAACTCCCAAAAGCTCACTTACCGGACTTTCGATACGAATACCATTTTCTATTAACGAGTATGTATAAGGTCCGTTGTTTATCCACATGTCTGCCAACCTCCGACTACCATTTATTTTTTCAAAATAATTTTCAGAACAGGGATACACTCTATCTCCACCAATATTAGGCGAAATCGGGCTCCCATTTTCTAAGAATGCTTCACCCTCCTTCAAAGCTAAACCATACAACTTATGATTCTCATAAAGAATGTTCTTATCATCTATAAACCCGTAGTGCATAATTCTGCCAATTTGAGGAACTACAACCAGACTAACCTTCTCGTTTCGCAACTCTATTGCATCTTTCCAACCGTTGTAATTTATTTTTTCAATCATTATTTTAGGTGCTTTATTAATGTTTGACTTTGATCTCACAGGTTCATCTTTCCACATTACTTTTTGTTCAGTCCATGTTGGCCCATTAAAACTCCACTGGCCATTTTCAAAATAAAGAGGGTCAATACCGAGCTGTTCACGGGTTTCTGCATAAAGTGGCAAATGATCGATTGCAACAACAGTTTTTCCTTTTAACCAGTAATGGCAACAAATCCAGTCTTTACCATCCGGGCCTTCAAACACAGCATTGTGGCCTACTTCAACATAAGGATCTTTTGTATCTTCATACTTCACATGGTCGAAACCCTCTTCTTTAGCTAATTCCGCCCTGAATTCGTGCTTCCGGGTTCCAAAAATTGGATTATTAGGTGCGAGTTTCCAAGGTCCCAATGGACTTGAACTCTGAATTACACCTACTTCGTAACCCCGTGTCCACGACGAAAAAAACATCCAATATGAACCGTAACGTTTAATGACAAAAGGACCTTCAATGCCTGCATACATCCAATCAGGATTTCCGGGGTCTTTTGATCCAATTATTTTTGTAAAGCCATTTAAACCGTTGTTTTCATTCAGCAGCTTACCTGTTTGCAAATCAATCTCGGCTTGATATAAACCATCACCATTACAATACAGATAAGATCGTCCATCATCGTCATCAAAAAGGGTGGCATCATTGGTAAAGTTTTTATCAATTTCGAGCCCATTTGATGTTACAAGAGTATATTTCCCATCAATTTGCTTGGAGGAAAAAATCCATATTTTATGGTCGTCTCTACGTTGAGTTCCTGTTTTTGGACCTTCGTGACCTGAATTCACCGTAAGATAAAATATTCCCTTAATTTGGTGTATTTCAGGTGCCCAGAATCGACCGTTATACGGACAATCCTTTGGCAATTTTGAAGCATCAATGATCCAACCGGCATCTTCCCATTTCAATAAATCGTCAGAGACCATGAGTCGCACACCTGGATTTGGTCCACTCCACACTGGTTGAGAAGTACCTGTCATAAACCAACGCTTTCCTACTTTCAAAATCATGTTATCACGCAACGACTGAGAAATGTCGCTTGTTATTGGATTTTTATATCGAAAGATCTGCGTTATTTGCATTTTTTTTGGAGTGCCAATCGCATTCATTTTAAGTTTTGAATGCGCTGCCAACAAGAATCCTAAAACAGCAAAAAATGCAACTGTGTTTTTATTCATTCATGTTTTAGTATTACTAAACTAAAAAATCATTTTAAAATTGAATTTGAATAAGTGAATTCCTTAATAAGTCGGATATACTTTTAATTTCAAACTACTTTGAGTCAAATTCTGGAATGGCCCTGGAAATGTATGTTTGGGATTGTATTTCTTTCCAAAATAGTCCCAATTAATTATTAAGGGCGTGCCATTAGCATTTTCATAACCACAATCCGGAACACTTGCTTTGCCCAGTAATTCTGTAGTGACTAGTTTTCTTTTGGACCTTAACAGAGGCTCAGGCAAATTCATTAGGAGATAAGTTTGTCCTTTTTCCTCTACGAACTTGATTTTAAAATTTTCTTTCAGGACCAAAGGGTTTACCTCTTTGGTATAGGGACTCGCGCCGTTGAGATAGACGTTACCTGAGGTGAAAATTGGTATGGTGCATACATTGTAGGTACACAAACCAAAGCCTGATCCTCGTGGTGAATAGATTGGATTTTCTGGCAAAGTCTCTTTATTTTCCTTATCACTACCTTTTCCACAGTCACCAACAAAAATGTTATTGTAAAAGCGATGATCACCACCTGCAATAGAGGTTGAACCCGCCAATTCAGTTGAATGCGGCTTCATAAATGGAGTCAATCTGTCATGATCAGGATTTGAAATAATGATCCCGGTCATCAAATTGTGAGCGTAAGTACCGCCTTCGGACATGTCCCTGAGATTCTCCGACGAAAGAAACACATTATTGTCAAAAATAAATGGTCCGTGGTTCACCTCGGTATATACATCCTCTAAGATGTTGTCGTGAAACAGATTTGCGGAAACCCGTGTTCCCTGAGCCATCCAATCAAGCCAAAGGCCCCTGTTTGTGCGATAAATATGATTATGACTAATCTCCATATCAATAGCTCCATGAAACTTAATTCCCGCCATCTCCCATCCTGTGAACAACTGCTTCATATGGATGTCATGAATAGTGTTTCCGGTGATTGTACTGAAAATGCAACCAAGACTTCCTACTATGCCTGTTTGTTCACAATGTGAAATGGTGTTGTTGCGTACGATATGGTGGCCAATGTTTTCCTTAGTCCAGGGGATTCTGAAAGCAAGGGCTCGTTCGATGGTTTTAATATATCCATCAGCGCTGTTGGCAGATTTGTTGTCAAACTCGTCGCCATATTTTCCAAGAGTGATCCCGGAACAAATGGAGTGACTGATGATATTGTTCTCGATAATCCAGCCTTTACTCCAGTTCGTGCCTATTAAACCGATTTGCTCAGCAGTGGGTGGTGCCCAAGGAGTAGCCGCATCCTTCATGATAAAGCCGCGCACGGTGATAAAGTTCCGCCCCGGTTGGTCAGGATAAAAAACGGTCTGACGTGCGTTAACTTCTACTAGTTGCCGATTGGGATCTACATCCTTGAACTGAACCCAGATTGTGGTGTAATGATCGTCAACCTGACTGTACCAAAGTGGGTTCACACTGACAGGTTTCATCACATCTTCAAGACAGGGTGCTTCGGTAAGCCATTCCTCATTAAGATACACCGCACCTGTGTGATGCTTCCTGCCTTTGTCATCGAACCAGTCGCCGTGGATAAGATCACTGAAAGGATTAAACCTACCGAAAAACGAATTTGGTAATTTCGCTTGCCATACATTCTTTTGTACTTTTACCCAGTTTGTGAGAATCTCCGATCCTTTGATTACTACCTTCTCACTTGGTGCAGCACGATAAATAATACGTAATGAATCGGAAGTACCACCACGTGGTGGGTTGATGCGTTCACGATAGGTTCCGGTATGAACTGTAATAATATCACCAGGCTGTGCTGCCTGTGCTGCCCTACTAATGGTAAGAAAAGGATTTAAAGCTGACCCATCATTAGTATCATTCCCTTTTACTGAAACGTGATATTCTCTATTTTCAACCTGAATGCGATTATTGGCTTGTAGTTCATTTACCTGATCTCCGTTAAGGGAAAATTCAGAAATATCTCCATTTTTTTGGATGTTATTAGCCAACTGATAGTCAAAAGCCAGATTTCCATTTTGCGCTTTCAATAATAAAGCAACAAATAAGAATCCAACGGCAACCATTGTTTTCAAACTGATTGTTTTCATTTGTACAAGCTTTTATATCCAATTAATTTCAACGGCCCCATTAATCCGGAAGGTTTTAATGGCATGTTTTTATTCAGAATTTCTTCGATGGGCGAAGTTGTCCAAAGACTTTTTACTGATCCAAATTGATTTAAATCGCCAATAAAGCGATTTCTACAAACCGTTGCAACGCTTACTACCAAAGTGTTTTCTGTTTTCAGCAAGTCCTTTACCGACACACAAGTGTTCGATTGCCATGCATAAGCCAAGAATTTACCATTTAAAATTACTTCGGCCGTAGCATCCATCTTTCCAAGATTGAGAACAATTGAATCAGCAGAATTAACGAAATTTTTTGGAACAGTGAAATTAATCGTATATTTCGCTTTTCCGGCAAAATACTTAATAGAAGGATTCTCAAATTCTGTAAGGGATTTTAAACTCGTCACTTCAATTGGTTGAATCACTTCATCCGAAATAGGAAAGAACTCAATTTCAATTTTTAGATTAGGCATTTCCAACACGTTGGGCTGAGTAAGATTCGCTTTTATCAATTTGGCATTGTTAGTAGCAAAAGTATATTCTCCAGAATTTGAGTTTATGAAACCAAATTTCCCATTTTTATATTCAACCTGAGGAATGGCAAAAGTTGTATCAGCGAGTTGTTGCTGAGGGAATAATTGTTTTCCTTCCGATGCTACCTGCTGAATATAATGAGCAGGAGTTTCATTTTTGAATACAAATATCTTGGATTCATACGCTCTAAATGTAGATGGAATTCTGGTTTGGTTACCTTCGAAAGAATAAATAGCCGGTTTAGTAACATTTCCATTTTCAGCATTCCATATTTCAGGTGTCTTTCCATTTACACGGAATATTATCTCACGATTCAACGCTCTGTTTTGCTGGTTGAATACAAAATACATATCCGTATCATTCAACTTTTTGTGAATGAACATGAGTTCTTTTGGATTCTGTGTGTTGGTTGTCAGGTCGGGAATCACTTTTAATTGTTTAATTACTTCTGGAAGTGGTATCCCGGAAATTATTTTCCCCTTACCATAATAATTTTCAGTAGAATTTCCCCAAACGGCATCAGCTAATTGTTTAAAGGCTACAAAATCATTTTTAATATCGGTTACCGATAACATTTCAAGTGGTTTTGGACCATAAACAACAGCACCGTCTTTTACTAGTTCACCAATACGTTTCAGAGTTGAAAATTCCATTTTAATGCTGTTCTGCAACATCAATAATGAGAAACGTTGATTACCTCCTAAAGATAATTTTGCATCAACAACCTTGATTTTTTTATTCAGCATATCGTTGTTGCATGCATTGGGCACAGTACCATAAGGTAAATCATTTACAAAGCTTTTGCTGTAAAATAAGGGTAATTCGTCGCCAATATAAAATAGCACATCAACAATAGGTTCACCTTTTTGAAGTAGATATTGAACACGTGCCTGATATTTCAGCCAATCCAGATTAAATTCCCATACAGGATTGTTACGGTTATAATGTCCACCAAATTTTCCCAAGGTCATACCCGGTTTTTTATCAAATGGTTGAAGAATATTACTGTGCAAAATGATTTGATTTACACCGGAACAAAATGCCGCATCTCCAAAAGGTTTTAAATCGCCGGGAGCCTCAGAATAATGTGCAAAACCTGTATACGCCTCTGAGCCTATAATTTGTTTATTAAAAGCTAATGCCGAATAGGTTGGCATACAGGAAGCTGGTTTATTGGATGGATTATACTCAGATAATTTATTTTGATTTGCATTCGCCCAAAACTCGGTCATGGGCATATCAATATATTCATTTGTCTTTAAGGCATCCGATGGAGGATATGCACCCCAACCACCATAAATTGATTCTCCATGATATTCCATTCCATTGCGGTGACTCAAATCCGCAAAATGCTTGTAGAAATTCTGGTCAATTAAATCGGAAATTGTTTTACGAAAATCGAACAGAAACGCTTCAGACAAATCGGTACTTCCAACAGTTTCGCCACACAAAACAGGAATCCAGGGAAGAATACTGTATCCTCTGCGAACTTGGAATTCTTTAGCAAATTTTTTTGTCCAAGTTTGAAATTGAGCTTCCCAACTATCCATTAAAAAGAATTTCAAAGTATTACCTTTGAACTCCCCGGCTGCTTCCACCAATTTCTTTCCGTAGCTATTGATATGAACATTTAAAGCTGTAGTGTCCATCTTGTCTACTTCTAATCCTTCGCCATCCTTTGAAGCTGGATCAACTTTAACGTCGGTGGAAGTGTAACCAAAACGAATAATCTGCCAACGTCCCTTCGGTGCATTCCATTTCAGCGTTCCATCAGCCGACATATAACTCGTAATGTCGATTACTGAATTTTCAGAAATTGGAGTTACATTATTCTTTGTATTCACATCCAGTACATTTTCGTTCAAATCATACACTGAGGCTGTTTTCTCAAAAAAAGAGCTAACAGGAGTTTGAAAAAGTGCTTGTTCATTGTCTTTCAGCAATTCCAATTCGGCAATTGGTAAAGCATCAAAATAGACAAAACTTGTTTTTACAAGTTCGAGGCGATAATACCTTGCCTTTGTTATGGGGAAAGTTACTGTAATAGATTTGTTGCAACCTACAGATTTTAAATCAGCAACTTTATTAAACACCTTACCATCATTTGAGCTTAACAATGTAAAATTTAGAGTAATTTTTCCATTATCAACTAAAACTAAGTCCCAGCAAAATGGCAAATGTGGATACAGAACTAATTTATTAGTCGTAAAATCATTATCAAAACTTATATCAACTACCTGATTTTTCTTGAAGTCGATTTCACTTTTTGGATTCCCATCAAAAAGTATTTTTCCGGTTGAGATTTTATTTACATCGATTTTAGGATTAGCTTCCTTGAAAGAGTTTGAATTTTCCTTCATTGGGAAAGCCACTACTGCCTCATCACGATAAAAATCCTCTTTTTTTATGGGTTCGGCAAGCTTTACATTCTCCAATTTTCCACCATCTATGGATGTTTTTGTCCAGATATATTGTTTCATCGACATTTCGGGAGTAATCCAAGTACCACCGATAGTAGCGAAACCATCAATAGTCTCAATACCAATGGTTATACCCAGTCTATTAGCCTCCTTCAATGCCCATTGGTACATTTCAATCCATTCCGGAGAATTGAATTTAACCTTAGGTACATCTACCTTTTTTGTGTAGATTTCACCAATATTAAAGATGCTAGCTTCAACAACACCATGTGCTTTCATCGCCTCTAAATCTTTTGTAATACCATCCTTCGTAATATTACCACCCATCCAATGCCACCAGGTGTGAACTTTTGATGAAGTTGGAGGTGTCTGAAAATCGGACTTGTTTAAATCGGTTTGAGCATCGACAGAAACACTTAGAAAGCAGAATATCAGCAAGCTAATAAAGAGCAGCCCCCCTAAATCCCCCCGA
>CAIYOZ010000382.1 GCA_903927945.1 uncultured Bacteroidales bacterium
ATTCTAAACCTTTTTCTGTCTATAAAATAATTGAGTTCACCGCACCCAAATAACCTCTTTGAAAATGTCTTCATTAACAAAAAATCAAAGAATAAATTTTGCTTCTATTAAGAATCAGCTAGAATATCCTGATTTTTTAGAGGTACAATTAAAATCTTTCCAGGACTTTTTTCAGATGGACACCGCTCCTGAAAAAAGAAAATCAGAAGGTTTGTATAAGGTTTTTTCCGAAAACTTTCCTATTGCTGATACCCGAAATAATTTCATCCTCGAATTTCTAGATTATTACGTAGACCCTCCACGTTATTCGATCGATGAGTGTGTAGAACGCGGCTTAACCTATAGTGTGCCGCTTAAAGCTAAACTGAAATTATATTGCACCGATCCGGATCACGAAGATTTTGATACGGTTATTCAAGATGTCTATCTGGGACCGATCCCATATATGACAGCAAAAGGAACTTTTGTTATCAATGGAGCTGAACGTGTTATTGTATCGCAACTTCACCGGTCACCTGGTGTATTTTTCGGTCAGAGCACACACGCCAACGGAACAAAATTATATTCAGCGAGGATTATTCCTTTCCGCGGATCATGGATTGAATTTGCAACAGACATCAACAATGTGATGTATGCGTATATCGATCGCAAGAAAAAACTTCCAGTCACTACGTTGCTTCGTGCCATTGGTTTCGAAAGCGATAAAGATATATTAGAAATTTTCAACCTTGCCGAAGAGATTAAAGTAAGCAAGACAAGTTTGAAAAAAGCTCTTGGCCAAAAATTAGCTGCCCGTGTGTTGAAAACCTGGGTAGAAGATTTTGTGGATGAAGATACCGGCGAGGTGGTAACCATCGAACGTAATGAAGTCATTATTGATCGTGAAACAATCTTAGAAAACAGTCATATTGACGAAATTCTGGATGCAGGAACCCCTACTATTCTACTTCACAAGGCAGATGCTAATCAGCATGACTATGCTATTATTTACAATACACTTCAGAAAGACCCAAGTAATTCGGAAAAAGAAGCTGTACTGTATATCTACCGTCAATTGCGTAATGCAGTTCCGGCAGATGATTCAACAGCCCGTGAGGTAATCAATAATTTATTCTTTTCAGAAAAGAGGTACGATTTAGGCGACGTTGGACGTTTCCGTATTAATCGTAAATTGAACCTGACCACCAGCATGGAAACAAAGGTGCTGACCAAGGAAGATATTATTGAGATTATCAAATACCTGATTGAGTTGATTAACTCAAAAGCGGACGTTGATGATATTGACCACTTAAGTAACCGCCGTGTCCGCACTGTCGGGGAACAATTATATAATCAATTCGGAGTTGGACTTTCACGTATGGCGCGAACCATTCGTGAACGTATGAATGTTCGTGACAACGAAGTATTCACCCCAATCGATCTGATCAATGCAAAAAGTATTTCTTCAGTAATTAACTCGTTTTTTGGAACCAATGCGTTATCGCAATTTATGGATCAACAAAACCCGTTGGCAGAGATCACGCACAAGCGTCGTATGTCAGCACTCGGGCCAGGTGGTTTATCGCGTGAACGTGCCGGTTTTGAGGTTCGAGATGTGCATTATACCCATTATGGTCGGTTATGCCCGATTGAAACTCCGGAAGGACCAAATATTGGACTGATTTCGTCATTGTGTATCTATGCCAAAATAAATGAGCTTGGATTTATTGAAACTCCATACCGCAAGGTAACCGATTCAGTAGTTGATACCACTGAAAACGGAATTGAATACTTTACGGCTGAAGAAGAAGAGAGTCTGGTAATTGCCCAGGGAAATGCCCCATTAAATGAAAAAGGTGAATTTATTAAATCGAAGGTAAAATCACGTTTAGGCGCTGATTTCCCCGTGATATCACCATCGGAAGTAAATTTAATGGATGTATCGCCATCACAGATTGCCTCGATTGCAGCCGCCTTGATTCCATTCCTGGAACATGATGATGCTAACCGTGCGTTGATGGGATCGAACATGATGCGCCAGGCAGTGCCTTTGTTGCGTTGTGAAGCTCCTATTGTAGGGACAGGTATCGAAGCTCAACTAATTCAGGATTCACGCACACAAGTAATGGCTGAGGGCGAAGGAGTTGTTGAATTTGTAGATGCAACCCGCATAAACATCCGATATGAAAGAACCGAAGAAGAAGAATTTGTAAGCTTCGAATCAGCGGTAAAAGAATATAAATTACCTAAATTCCAGAAAACCAACCAAAATACAACTATTGACTTACGTCCGATTGTTGGAAAAGGGGATAAAGTGCATGCCGGTCAGATATTAACCGAAGGTTATGCCACTCAAAATGGGGAACTGGCCATTGGGAAAAACCTGAAAGTAGCATTCATGCCCTGGAAAGGTTATAATTTTGAGGATGCCATCGTTATTAATGAGCGTGTAGTACGTGAAGATGTATTCACTTCCATACATGTTGTTGAACAATTGTTGGACGTTCGTGAAACCAAACGTGGAATTGAAGAGTTTACTTCGGATATACCGAACGTAAGCGAAGAAGCCACCAAAGATCTGGATGAAAACGGAATAATTCGCATCGGTGCTCGTATTGAGCCGGGTGACATTATTATCGGTAAAATCACTCCTAAAGGAGAATCGGATCCTTCACCGGAAGAAAAACTGTTACGTGCCATTTTTGGTGACAAAGCAGGGGATGTAAAAGATGCTTCATTGAAAGCAACTCCATCATTGTCGGGTGTTGTAATTGGTAAACGTTTGTTCTCAAAAGCACAAAAGAACCGCAAATCTAAACTTGCTGATAAGGCTGTACTTCCAAAACTGGATGAAGAGTTCGAAAATCAGGCTTTGATTCTACGTAACACGTTAGTTGAAAAATTAATTGTATTGCTTGGTGATAAAACTTCTGCCGGAGTGAAAGATTTCTTAGGCAGTGATATTATCTCAAGGAACAGCAAATTTACCATCGAACGTTTACGTGAAATAGATTACACTGCCATTCAATTAAGCAAGTGGACTACAGATACACACAAAAATGAGCTTGTAAAAAAACTCATTATGAACTATCTGAGGAAACATAAAGAATTGGATGCCCAGATTAAACGTCAGAAATTCAATATCACCATTGGTGATGAACTTCCAAACGGTATTGTTCAAATTGCCAAAGTATATATTGCCAAGAAGCGTAAAATTCGCGTTGGGGATAAGATGGCAGGACGTCATGGTAACAAAGGGATTGTTTCGCGTATTGTCCGTCAGGAAGATATGCCATTCCTGGAAGATGGAACTCCGGTAGATATCGTATTGAATCCACTGGGTGTACCTTCTCGTATGAACCTTGGCCAGATATTTGAAACCGTACTTGGTTGGGCAGGTAAAACGTTAGGATTGCGTTTTGCAACACCTATCTTTGATGGTGCATCACTAGATGACTTGAATGTCTGGACTGAGAAAGCAGGAGTACCAAATTATGGAAAGACCTACTTGTATGATGGTGGAACCGGTGAACGTTTTGATCAAACAGCAACAGTTGGAGTTATCTATATGTTGAAATTGGGTCACATGGTTGAAGATAAGATGCACGCGCGTTCTATCGGACCATATTCACTTATTACACAACAACCTCTTGGTGGTAAAGCACAATTTGGAGGTCAACGTTTCGGAGAAATGGAAGTTTGGGCACTTGAAGCATTCGGTGCTGCACATATTTTACAAGAGATATTGACTGTTAAATCGGATGACGTGATGGGTCGTGCTCGTACTTACGAAGCGATTGTAAAAGGTGATCCAATGCCAGCTCCAGGAATTCCTGAATCGCTCAACGTATTGTTGCACGAACTTCGGGGATTAGGTCTGAGCATCAGTTTAGATTAATACAGTTTAAAATAAAAGTTTGTATCCGGTTAATAACCGGGTACAAACATTTATATATAAGCTATCTGAATTGGAATTCTATAAATTGTAAATTATCAAAACTCTATATAAAACAGAGATATGGCATTTAAAAATGATAATAAGGTAAAGAGTAATTTTAATAAAATCTCCATCGGCTTAGCATCGCCGGAAGAGATATTGAAATTATCGAGTGGTGAGGTTCTCAAACCCGAAACCATTAATTATCGTACCTACAAACCAGAACGTGATGGTTTGTTCTGCGAGCGCATTTTTGGTCCTACTAAAGACTTCGAATGTCATTGCGGTAAATATAAACGTATCCGTTACAAAGGCATTGTCTGCGACCGTTGTGGTGTAGAAGTGACCGAGAAAAAAGTTCGTCGTGAACGCATGGGACATATCCAATTGGTAGTTCCTGTAGCTCACATCTGGTATTTCCGCTCACTACCGAACAAAATCGGTTATCTGCTGGGTATGCCCACAAAAAAACTTGATTCAATCATTTATTACGAAAAATATGTCATCATTCAAGGAGGTATCCTGGAGAATGGTGAAAATATTGCGCTTGGTGAATTGCTTTCAGAAGATGAATATCTAGATATCCTGGAAGCACTGCCACGTGAAAACCAGTTATTGGACGACACCGACCCAAACAAGTTTATTGCAAAAATGGGTGCCGATGCTATCCATGATATGTTAAGCCGTCTGGATTTGGATGTTTTATCCTATGATTTACGTCACAAGGCCAATACAGATACATCTCAACAACGTAAAAATGAGGCATTGAAACGTCTTCAAATTGTAGAATCGTTTCGTACTTCAAAAATGCGGAATAAACCGGAATGGATGATTATAAAAATTGTTCCTGTTATTCCTCCTGAATTGCGCCCATTGGTTCCATTAGATGGTGGCCGTTTTGCAACCTCCGATTTGAATGATTTATACAGACGTGTGATCATACGTAATAACCGGTTGAAACGACTAATTGAGATTAAGGCACCGGAAGTAATTCTACGTAACGAAAAACGGATGCTTCAGGAAGCTGTTGATTCATTGTTTGACAATTCACGTAAATCGAGTGCCGTTAAAACAGATGCAAACCGTCCGTTGAAATCACTTTCCGATAGTTTAAAAGGGAAACAAGGTCGTTTCCGTCAAAACTTACTTGGAAAACGTGTGGATTATTCAGCTCGTTCGGTAATTGTTGTGGGTCCTGAATTAAAGATGCACGAATGCGGATTGCCAAAAGATATGGCAGCCGAACTTTATAAACCGTTCGTTATCCGGAAATTAATTGAACGCGGAATAGTAAAGACCGTTAAATCTGCCAAGAAAATCGTCGATCGTAAAGATCCGGTTATCTGGGATATTCTGGAATATGTGATGAAAGGTCACCCTGTATTATTAAACCGTGCCCCTACTTTGCACCGTTTGGGAATTCAGGCTTTTCAACCGAAAATGATTGAAGGAAAAGCAATCCAGCTTCACCCGCTATCGTGTACGGCTTTCAATGCCGACTTTGATGGTGACCAAATGGCTGTTCACTTACCGTTGGGTAATGAAGCTATTCTGGAAGCCCAAATGTTGATGCTTGCCTCACATAACATCTTAAATCCTGCAAATGGAGCTCCAATCACTGTACCGTCTCAGGACATGGTACTTGGTTTGTATTATATTACAAAACCAAGAATTGGTGCTTTAGGAGAAGGTTTGATTTTCTATTCTCCGGAAGAAGCTGAAATTGCTTATAACGAAAGGAAAGTTGCACTTCACTCGTGGATAAAAGTTAAAACCAAAGATCTGAATTCAGAAGGAAAATTGGTTGATACCATTATTGAAACAACAGTGGGACGTATATTATTTAATAAATGTGTACCAACAGAAGTAGGTTATATCAACGAATTACTTTCTAAAAAATCATTACGTGATATTATTGGTAATGTAATTGATATATGCGGGGTAGCCCGTACAGCCCGTTTCCTTGATGATATTAAAGATTTGGGATATTATATGGCCTTTAAGGGTGGACTTTCATTCAACTTGAATGATGTAATTATCCCACCTGAAAAAGATGAATTGGTGAAAGAAGGAAATGCTGAAGTAGATGAAATCCTGAACAACTATAACATGGGATTCATTACCTTCAACGAACGTTATAATCAGATTATTGATACCTGGACACATGTTAACTCAAAATTGTCAAATATTTTGATGAAACAACTCTCAACAGATAATCAGGGGTTCAACTCTGTTTATATGATGTTGGATTCTGGAGCCCGTGGTTCAAAAGAACAGATTCGTCAGTTATCAGGTATGCGTGGTTTGATGGCCAAACCGCAAAAATCAGGTGCAGAAGGTGGTCAGATTATTGAAAACCCTATTCTATCAAACTTTAAAGAAGGACTTTCGGTGTTGGAATACTTTATTTCAACTCACGGTGCCCGAAAAGGGTTGGCAGATACTGCTTTGAAAACGGCTGATGCCGGGTATTTAACCCGTCGTTTGGTGGACGTATCACAAGATGTGATTATCAACGAAGATGACTGCGGTACATTACGTGGTTTGATTGCCACAGAAATGAAAAATAACGAAGAAGTTATTTCTTCGCTCTTTGAACGTATTCTGGGTCGTGTTTCAGTTCATGATATTTATCATCCTCTTACAGGGGAACTAATCGTTTCATCAGGATCACAGATTACTGAAACACTTGCAAGAAAGATTCAGGATTCACCTATTGAACGTGTTGAAATTCGTTCAGTATTAACCTGCGAATCAAAAAAAGGTGTTTGCGCCAGATGTTACGGACGTAACCTGGCAACCGGTAAAATGGTTCATATCGGGGAAGCAGTAGGTGTTATCGCTGCTCAATCTATCGGGGAACCGGGAACGCAGTTAACATTACGTACTTTCCACGTCGGTGGGGTTGCATCAAATGTGGGTGCTGAATCTAAAATCACGTTGCGTTACGATGGTCGTCTTGAATTTGACGAACTCCGTACTGTGGAAGCCATTGAAGATAATAAGAATACTCACCAGGTGGTGGTAAGCCGTTTAGCAGAAATGCGTGTAATTGATAAAAACACAGGCATTGCACTTACGACTCAAAATATTCCTTATGGTTCTAAATTATACGTTAGAGATGGTGATTTAGGGACTAAAGGACAGATTGTCTGCGAATGGGATCCATTTAATGCGGTTATTATTTCGGAAACTGATGGTAAAATTGAGTTTGAAGATGTTGTTGAAAATATTACTTTCAAAACAGAAACAGATGATGCCACCGGATTGCGTGAAAAAATCATCATTGAATCAAAAGATAAAAACAGGGTACCAAGTGCACATATTTTATCAAAGGATGGCTCAATCTTACGTACATACAATTTACCGGTGGGTGCCCACTTGGTGCTGGATAATGGCGATAAGATTAAAACGGGTCAAATGTTGGTAAAAATTCCACGCGCCGTAGGTAAAGCAGGTGATATCACCGGTGGTCTACCTCGTGTAACTGAATTATTCGAAGCACGTAATCCATCTAATCCTGCAGTAGTTGCCGAAATAGATGGTGAAGTAACCTTTGGAAAGATCAAACGTGGTAACAGGGAACTTGCAGTTACTTCGAAAACCGGGGAAATCAAGAAATATATGATTCCGTTATCGAAACAGATATTAGTTCAGGAAAATGACTTTGTACGTGCAGGAACTCCGCTTTCGGATGGAGCAACCACACCATCAGACATTTTGTTGATTAAAGGACCAACTGCAGTACAGGATTATATTGTGAACGAAGTTCAGGATGTATACCGATTACAGGGAGTGAAGATCAATGATAAGCACTTTGAAGTAATTGTACGTCAGATGATGCGTAAAGTTGATATTTTGGAACAAGGTGATACCCGTTTTCTTGAAAAGCAAATCGTTGATAAAAACGAATTCATGGAAGAAAATGATCGTATCTGGGGTAAAAAAGTAATACTTGATGCCGGTGATTCAACAACATTGAAACCGGGTCAAATCATTACACCTCGTAAACTTCGTGACGAAAACAGTATGCTGAAACGTCGTGATATGCGTCTTGTTCAAACTCGTGATGCTATTGCAGCCACTTCAAATCAGATTTTACAGGGTATTACCCGTGCTGCACTCCAGACGAATAGCTTTATGTCGGCCGCTTCTTTCCAGGAGACTACGAAAGTATTGAACGATGCAGCTATCAATGGCAAGGTAGACAAACTGGAAGGTTTGAAAGAAAATGTAATTTGTGGACACTTGATTCCAGCAGGTACAGGTCAACGTGACTTTGATAAAATTGTCGTTTACTCGCGTGATGAGTATGATAAAAAAGTTGACGCCCGTAAGAATGTATTGGATATGGAAGATCGTGAAACAGAAGAATAATTAAATTATTTCTCTGTTCCGTTATTGACAACGAGGTTGTTTTCTTTTCGAAGGCAATCTCGTTTTTGTGCTATTAAGTTTTGGTTCACTCAAAAAAAGGCAGTATCTTAGTACGATTTTTAAACAAGTTATTGATTTAAAATTAAAACCAACATTACAATGAAACATAATTATTGTATTATTATGGCAGGTGGCGTAGGAAGCCGCTTCTGGCCATTCAGCAGAAATGATCGTCCGAAGCAGTTTCTTGATTTTTTTGGTACAGGCCGTTCACTCTTACAAATGACTTTTGATCGCTTTCGACATTTAGTACCTGCTGAAAATATTCTTATTGTATCAAATGTAATATATAAAGATTTGATTCTTGAGCAATTGCCTGAAATCAAAGCCAATCAAATCCTGCTTGAACCAAACAGGCGTAATACGGCTCCATGTATTGCTTACGCCGTTAATCGTATCAAAGCAATGACTGATAAGGCCAACATCATTGTAGCACCATCTGATCACTTGATCCTGAAAGAAATAGATTTCTTAGAAACAATTAAAATTGGGTTGGATTTTGTTGAAAAGAATGATAGCCTGTTAACTCTAGGCATTAAACCAAGCCGTCCCGAAACAGGCTATGGTTATATTCAGATTGATGAAGGTGAAACAAATATGAGAAAGGTAAAGACTTTCACTGAAAAACCAAATGCTGATTTGGCTCAAATCTTCTATGAAACCGGTGAATTCTTTTGGAATTCAGGCATATTTTTATGGAATTTGCAAACGATAGATAAGGCTTTTGATGATTTATTACCCGAAGTTTCAACAAAGTTTAAAGTTGGTAAAGAATTTTTCAATACCGAAAAAGAACAGGAGTTTATAGATCAGATGTATCCTTCCTGCCCTAATATATCCATAGATTATGGTATTATGGAAAAGGCATCTGATGTCTATGTATTATGTTCCGATTTTGGTTGGACTGATCTTGGAACCTGGGGATCTTTATATGAAATGTCGCCAAAAGACAAACAAAATAACGTCACACTTAAATGTAAGACTGCATTTTATGAAAGTGAAGAGAATATAATCGTTCTTCCTTCTGAGAAACTGGCAGTCATACAGGATTTAAACGGATACATCGTTGCTGAATCCGATAATGTTCTGCTCATTTGCAAACGTGAGAACGAACAACGCATTCGTCAGTTTGTGAATGATGTCAATATAAATTTTGATGGTAAATACAGTTGATTACCAAAAAACAGATTAAAGAAAACAAATAAAAAATGAGTGATATTATTCATCTTTTAACCGATTCGGTAGCCAATCAAATTGCGGCTGGTGAAGTAATACAACGACCTGCATCGGTATTAAAAGAATTAGTTGAAAATGCAATCGATGCAGGTGCCACCTTGATTCAGATTCTGATAAAAGACGCCGGACGAACGTTGATACAAGTCGTTGATAACGGGAAAGGAATGAGTGAAACTGATGCCCGTATGGCATTTGAACGACACGCAACCTCCAAGATTAAAAGTGCTGATGATTTATTCTCTATCCGTACCATGGGATTCAGGGGTGAAGCATTGGCGTCGATTGCCGCTGTAGCTCAGGTTGAGATGAGAACCCGAAGAACGGAAGATGAATTGGGAGTAGTAGTGGAAATTGCTGGAACACGTGTATTCAAGCAAGAATCAGTTCAATGTGATACCGGTACATCTTTTCAGGTTAAAAATTTATTCTTTAATGTTCCTGCGCGTCGACGTTTTTTGAAAAGTGACAATGTTGAGAAGAGTCATATTTTTACTGAATTCTACCGGGTAGCGTTGGTTAATTCGAATATAACATTCTCTCTTTTTGATGGCGATGAGGAGATATTCCAATTACCTGCTTCAAACATTAAAGTAAGAATTGAAAATATCTTTGGTAAAAATGCTAAGAAACGCTGGCAACAACAATTACTAAGCATTGAAACATCTACCAATCTGGTCAATTTAGTTGGGTATGTTGGCAAACCTGAATACTCTCAGAAATCCGGTAGCCAGTACTTTTTTGTCAATGGCCGGTATATGCGACATCCGTATTTTCATAAAGCTGTATTGTTGGCTTATAACCAAATGATACAAGCATCGGAAAGTCCGAATTACTTTATTTTTCTTGAAGTTGATCCGCAAACCATTGACATCAATATCCATCCTACAAAAACAGAAATAAAATTTGAAAACGAGCAGGCAATCTGGTCAATATTGTCATCCGCAGTAAAAGAAGCATTAGGAAAATTCAATGTGGTTCCATCTATTGATTTTGATCAGGAAGGTTC
>CAIYOZ010000383.1 GCA_903927945.1 uncultured Bacteroidales bacterium
CGATCTAATTGAAAGGGTAAGTAATGATTGATGTTTTTTTAATGTTGGTTTATTTTAAAAAGCATTCAAACTATATAACAAAAAACATGGCAATCTGTTTTAACTATCCCAAAAGTAGGAGGGAAGACACTGCAATAAAAAAGGCGACCTATGCAGGTCGCCTTACTATCATGAGTAGAAAAATTGAAATTAAAGCTGTTAGACGATTGAATTGATATCCCGACTTTCAAGTATCTTCTTATCATACCCGGTAGAGGCAGCTTTTATCATCGCTTTTCCTAATACTTCAGTATTAGTGGTGAAACCTTCAAAGTGTTTCAGGAAGAAATACAACAGTTTAAAAACAGGGATCAACAGATTATAGAGTTTTGTCTTTGACTTTTCACCTCCCATGGGTTGAATAAATCCGGGACGGAACATATAGGCACTCTTGAATGGCATTTTTAATAATTCATTTTCTGTCTTTCCTTTTATCCTTGCCCACATAGTATTACCTTTCTCCGAGCTATCCGTGCCGGCACCCGAGATATAACAGAATGTCATGTCACTATTCAGCTTTAATAGCACAGAGGCTACATAGGTGGTTAATTCATACGTCAATCTGAAGTAATCCGCTTCTTTCATTCCGGCAGAGGATACACCTAAACAAAATAAACACGTCGTATAACCTGCCAAGTCTTTGGTGATAGGTGAAAGATCAAAAAAGTTGAGATGGATGACTTCCTTTAATTTGGGATGAGTTACTCCGCAGGTTTGACGATTGACCACCAGAACCTTTTCCACCAAGGGATCCTTCAGGCATTCTTTTAAAACACCCTGGCCGACCATTCCGGTTGAACCAAATAGTATTACTTTCATTTTAACTCCGTATTAATGGCATTCTTATAATCATTACTGAAACCGTTATGAGCTGTAAACAGATAAGTGGCATGCGGTAAATTACGAATCTTATTAAAGGAAAGAATGGCACGATTCATATCACCGGTAAAAAAGGCATTGGGTTTATCGACTTTCCCTTTCTTCAACCCAAAGGCATCTCCAACAAATAAACAACTATCATTCACCAGATAACTCATTGAGCCCGTTGTGTGTCCGGGTGTCAGTATTCCTTGGATACTTAGATTGCCAATTTTAAGAATTTGTTGATCATCCACCAAATTGTAGGATTTTGTAGATATCTTATTGTGCATTCTCAGAGCTCTGGCAGTCTTGCCATTGATCATTTGTTCCTCATCCCTGGATAAGTAGAGTTTGGCATTTTTGAATAAACTGATGGCAGCCACATGGTCTCCATCGGTGTGAGTAAGAAAAATAGCTACCACTTTATCGGGATCAATGCCTAATTTCTGAAGTTCATTGTTAATGACGTTAATATCATTACCGGCATCAATGGCTATAAATTTGTCACTGTCCTTTACCAGAAACATATTCACGAAAGAATCCTTAATCGTGTAGATGTTGTGAACTACTTCCTTTGTTTCAATTACATTCATCTTTTTCTTTTCAGAGTTCATTTTCATCATAAAACCACCCATAACCAATGCCAGAATGATAATTACCACTCCTGTTACGATTAAAATTCGCTTAACTATTTTGTTCATAATTTACTTTTGAAATACATTATTATTGTGATTAAAAAATTCATTTCATACTTAATATTGAACTTTAATCAAATTCACTAAAGCAATTTACCTTCTTTTAGCGATTTGAATATCAGCGGGATAAACTTGGGAACTTGCCGTTTATAATTTTCATATCCGGGATATTTATACATGCTGATTCGTTCGGTTAATTCTGTACTGCCTATAAATAACAATACCAATAATACCGGACCAACTAAAGTCCAGTTAATAATTTGACCGGAAGCGGACGCTCCAAAGAAATAAAACGAGATCCAAATGGCTTGTTCAGCGGTATAATTTGGATGACGAACATAATTCCACAATCCCTCAGACAAAAAACCATTACTTAAAGAATCGGCATATATTCCCTTGAGTGATGTTTTCAGACTCTTTTGAAGGTGAAACATATGCAATTGATTATCGGCCACAGTTTCAATCATAATAAACAGGAACATAAAAAAAGCTGCCAGATAATCCAATTCAGTGAGTCTTATCTCTGAATATTTAGCTGCAAAGAGTAGGGGAGTTGAAAAAAGAAAGATGACAACATGTTGATAGAAAGAAATAAATAACAAATTGAACAATGTTTTGCTCCATGGCTTTCGGAGCATAGGGTTCTGTCGTACTACCCCCCAGCGATAATCCTCTTCACCTTTCCAGGGTATAATATTATACCCTCCTTTTCGGTAAAAGTTATAGCTTAACCTGATTCCCCAGATAGTGACTAACAATGTCATGAGGAGGATTCTGGGTGATAAATGATATGCTGCCAACGTGACACAACTGTAAACGATTGGCATTAGGCTCCAAACTTTATCCACCTGACTGTAATTGCGGGTCAATTCGCCCACCAGAAAGCAGACAAGAGCAGTGGCTATCATAATGATTATCCATAAATCAACCAAATGATTCAATGCTGAATCACCATTTACAAATAATTGACAACCTACTCTGTTAGAAAGTTGAATTAGTAATATCATTGGCTCTGTTTAATAAGTTATGACATGTTTAAAATCAAAAAAACTGATTATAAGTAGTTTATTAAAATTCAATCCAATTTTATTTGATTCAAGATTTAAAAATGATTCATTAAAAATTGAGGTGAAATTATATTTTTATGAATCAGTATATTATATTAAACAATCATAACACTCAAAAAGTTGAAAAAACCGGTTATTTTAAAAAATATAAGGGATAAACATTTTGGTTCGTGCCATGTATTTCCTGTATTTGTCACCAAAGAAATTGATGCATTCCTTTTCGTCGAATATCGAGGTAAAGTAGAGAAAGTTTGTAGAAAGTAAGGCAATTATGAATAATGGCAAGGTTGGATTCTTTAAATAAATGGCCCAGGTTAAAAAGATCAAGGAAGCGTAAAGCGGATGCCGGATACGTTTAAAGACACCCGAATCAATTAATTCAGTTGTCTTCTCAAATCCGAATAGGTTCTTTTCATCCCGTATGGGGTTGGGTTTACCAATCTTTTTAATCAACAACATTCCGGCAATAGCCAGGTAGGCGGAATAAAACAATAGTAGCCACGAAATAATCTGTTGGATACTTAACGGCTCAGAAAACCAGTATTTATAGTTGGAAGCCAACAACCACGCCATGCATTCCCAACTGAAAAACCTGTAAAAGCCATGATTTTTGGTATTAAATAAAGTTCTCCATGAAATGACAATTACAATAACACTAAGGATTCCAAAGATATACAGCTCTGACATAATTCAATATTTAAATGAAATTTTATTTCATCGGGTATTCATTAGAATCAATTCATTTCTTTCCACTCCTTAGCCAGGCCATATACATCTTTACTTCCGTGTAATTTAAAAAGGCACTCAACATTTCGTATATAGAACCTGTATCCGAACCTTTACGAATCAAATCAGAGGCCTTATCACGTTTCTCTACCGATATGAATTCATTGATATCCAGTTCTCCGCTTATAATGTATTTTTCAAGGTGACTGATAATAGTGGTTTGATTTAAATTGCGGGTGAAAGAAATCTCCTCAATCGTCTTCCCCTGATGATACATGGCCAGGCTGGTACGCATAGTCTCACCGACAGGTTTCTTTTCACTCTTTTCTTTTTTTGGAGTTACCTTTTCATGCATCAATGATTTGAGATTATGAAGCTTAGTATATGCCTGTATAATATTAAGAAATGCAGATCCGTATTTTTCCACTTTCGCAGGCCCGAAACCATTAATTTGTAATAACTCCTTCTCATTCTGGGGTAGGTAGTTTGACATTTCCGACAAAGTTTTACTTCCTGCCACCAGGTAAATGGGCAAATCGTGTGGTTCACAAAGTTTATTGCGAAGATCGATCAATTCGTAGAACAACTTCACCTGTCGTGTCTCCAATGGCTTGGAAGATGCATTTTTGGCATAAGCATTTACATTGAAATCAGGCATCATAAAGGTGTTTTTCAATATGAAATAATCTTCGACAGTGAATTTCAGTTTTAAACCCTTCATCAAAAAAATCTTTTGTGATATATTTGAGAAAATCATGCGAATGCCGTCATTATAATCGGTTGCATGTAGTTTACTATCGGTCGTAGCCGGTGACTGACAAAGAGTTTCCGACAGGTTATTCATTTTCGTATTGAAAAAATCGACAGCTGCTGCCAATCTTTCCTGTAAATGTTCTTCCGAAACAGGACGTGAAGCAAGAATGCCTTTTAGTTGATTCTGGAACTTACCTGCTACGTCATCCAATGATTGTGTTTGACGTAGTACATCGGTCAAAAAAGGAATTGTTTCTTCGTTATAAGAGGCAATTACATCTTTGGTTTCATTTAATAACCGGGATGCCTGACCAACGACATTCTTAAAATCAAAGAGTTGCATCAGGATAAAGTTACGGTATAAGTTTCTGGACTCATCAAGCTGCTGTTCAAGAACTTCAATTGGAAGTTTATTACGTTCGTGTTCTACAATCTGGTGATCGTTCTGGATACTGTGCGGATTGATTTTACTCAGCAATACCATTCCTTCCAACGAGCGGCATCGGCTTAATGCTACATATACCTGTCCTGCTGCAAAAGCAGCACCGGCATCAATGACTGCCTTATCAAAAGTTAATCCCTGGCTTTTATGAATGGTGATAGCCCATGCTAAACGCAATGGATATTGAATAAATTTTCCTAATTCTTCTTCTTCAATTTGTTTTGTGGTTTGATTGGTTGAATACCGGATATTTTCCCAAACACCTTTCGTCAATTCAATAGAATCATAATCATCAGGGCATTTAATAGTGATTGTTTCGTCTTGTACACTTTTCACCACACCTATCTTACCATTGAAGAACCTGCGTGGAGTTTCAGTATCGTTTTTTAGGAACATGACCTTAGCACCGATCTTAAATTCCAGTGTTTTTTCCGTGGGATAGCTTTTTTCGGGATATTCACCCTGTATCTCTGCATCAAAGGAATAGATTTTACCCTTTACCTTTGCCAGTTCTTCGGCATTAATCTGATCGGCTTTGTAATTATGGGTGGTCAGGGTAATGTAGGTATCATCATTGGGCGGCACAAACAACGGATTATACCTGCTTTGAAGCAATGAAAGTCCGGAATTCGACAAACAGTTGTTTCGGACTTCATTTAGTACCCTAATAAAGTCTCCGTTTGTCTGTCGAAATATTTTGTCCAATTCAATATACACCGGTTGTTGTTGCAGGATAGCCTGACTGTGGAAAAAATACGGACTTGAATAGAACTGTGAAAGTAAACGCCATTCTTCGTCACTCGCAACGGGGGACAGCTGAAACATGTCACCAATAAAAATGACCTGAACTCCGCCAAAGGGCTCATTATTGCGGTACCTGACATGCCGGAGGATGGTGTCCACAGCATCCAGTACGTCAGCTCGTACCATACTTATTTCGTCAATAACCAACAGCTCGAGTTCCTGAATTACTTTCCGGCGATTGCCTTGCATCTTCATTTTTTCAATCAAATTCTTTCTACCTTCTACTGTCGGTATGAATGGATTGAATGGCAATTGGAAAAACGAATGCATAGTGGTTCCACCCGCATTGATGGCAGCCACACCGGTAGGTGCCACGACAGCCATCTGCTTTTTAGTTTCCTTCTTTAATTTACGTAAGAAGGTCGTTTTACCTGTTCCGGCTTTTCCAGTCAGAAAAATGCTTCGGTTAGTCAGCAATGCGAAATCGTGAGCTAACTGGTAATATGGTGAGATGTTTTCCATAAAAAAAGTGTTGGTTTAGATGCTACAAAAATAGAGAAAACAATTGATAATTCGGGAAGTGTTAATGACAATATAGAAACATAATAATTCGTATAAAGTTCTTAAACTATTCGAAAATAATGGATAAATTCTTTTGAGTTTAAAATCAACGCTTTGCATAAAAGATGTTTTTATTTGCTCTATTTATTGGATTCAATTCTGCCATCATTCACTGCTGAAATTAAATCTGTATTAAAAATAATAGATAACAATGATAACTAATTGAATCTTTAGTTATCTTTGCAGTCATTAAAAAATAATGTATGATTATTTCAAAAGAAAATTATTTAAAAGAACCCATAGGCAGAAGATTAGACAAAATTGGCAAGCTATTTCTCGGAAACTTGCAAAAGAATTTGACTCATCTGGATATTGAACGTTCTTTTTATCCTCTGATATTAATTGAAACAGGAGATGGACTCACCCAACAGGATTTGGCCAGGAAATTGGGCTGTGATAAAGTTCAAGTGGTCAGAATCATTGATTATCTCTCCTCAAATGGATATGTGAAACGAGTTCAGAATAAAACTGATAAAAGAAAATACGAATTAGTCATTACAGAAAAAGCAAGTCTGATCATGCCTGAAGTTCATCAGTCATTCACTCAAACCACTTCTTTAGCCTTAGAAGGCTTATCGGAAAATCAAATTGAGGAATTTTATTCCATACTTACAACCATCGAAAATAATCTTATAAAAAAATAAAAGCCAATCAGTCAGATGAAAAAAAAGACCTCAATATGGATTGCCATATTTATTGTATTACTGCTCGTTTTCTTTTTGAAAGTGAGCTTCACGAAATCTTCCGACAAATCGAAGAACCCGAATCAAAAGGAAAAAATTCAAAAGAAAGTGGATGCTTATATCGTGAATCCATCGTTGCTTATTAATGAAATTCAGGTATCTGGATCACTACTGGCATTTGATGCTGTTGATCTGAAAAATGAAGTTGCTGGAAGAGTTGTCAGGGTAAACCTTCCTGAAGGTAAGTTTGTAAAAAAAGGTACTTTGTTAGTCAAGCTTTTTGACGATGATCTTCAGGCAACCCTGAAAAAGCAAGAATCTCAGCTTGCCATACAGCAACAAATATTAAACAGGCAATCAGAATTACTGAAAGTGAGTGGTATTAGTCAAAATGATTATGAACAAACCATATTATCGGTAAATTCAATCAAAGCAGATATTGAAGTCCAAAAAACTATGATTCGGAAAACAGTAGTACTGGCACCTTTTGATGGAGTCATTGGACTCCGGAATGTAAGTGTTGGAGATATCGTAACCCCTTCTATGTTGTTATCGACCATTCGAACTGAGAACAAAATAAAAGTAGATTTCAGTATTCCTGAAAAGTATAGTGCGGATATTAAAACGGGTATGAAAGTCAAGTTCACCATGGATAATCAATTGAATCAATTTGATGCTATGGTGATTGCTACTGAACATGGTATTGATAATTCTACCCGTAATTTGAAAGTGAGGGCTCTGGTGATCAGCAAGTCTGATAAATTGATACCGGGGGCATTCACCAACGTTTTACTCCGATTGAGTGAAAACAAAAATGCTTTATTGGTACCAACCCAATCTATTATTCCACAAGAAACGAATAAAAAAATCATTGTTGCTAGAAATGGGAAAGCTCATTTTACTCTTGTAAAAACAGGAATTCGTCAATCTTCGAATATTGAAATAACAGAAGGAATTCAAAAAGGGGATACTGTAATTACATCAGGAATCCTTTTCTTAAAAGAAGGATCTAAAATTAAGTATTCAACAGTAACCAATTCGATATGACAATTTCAGATATTGCACTTAAACGTCCGGTAGGCTCTATCGTATTAAGCCTGATTATTATTTTAATGGGTGCTGTAGGATTTAATTTTTTGGGTGTCAGGCTTTATCCTGCCATTGACCCACCTATTATTACTGTCCAAACTACGTATACCGGGGCGAATGATGATATTATTGAATCGCAGATCACCGAACCACTTGAAAAAAGTATCAACGGTATCGAAGGGGTTAAATCAATTTCATCTCAATCTGCTACCGGACAAAGTTCTATAACAGTTGAGTTTGAATTGGGAGCTGATTTGGAGAAGGCCGCTAATGATGTTCGTGATAAGGTATCCCAGGCTCTGAAAAGTCTGCCACAAGACATAGATGCTCCACCTATTGTGACAAAAGCCGATGCAAACAGTGATCCAATCGTGATGTTGAATGCTCAGAGCACTAAGATGGACGCCATGCAACTGAGTGATTATGCTGAGAACGTGTTGCAGGAGAAACTCCAAACCATACCGGGAGTAAGTTCTGTGGCCATATATGGTCAACAACGACCTGCCATGAGACTTTGGCTGGATCCCAACAAGATGGTTGCCTATAATCTGACTGCATCGGATGTAAATGTAGCCCTGGCAAAAGAAAATGTGGATATGCCGGGAGGTAAGATCAGGGGAAGTGCCACTGAACTTACGGTAAAAACTTTCGGGAGACTGGTTTCTGAGGATGACTTTAACAATCTGATAATAAAACAAACTGATAATCAGGTAATCAGATTTAGTGATATTGGTGAAGCCACACTTGGTGCCCAGGATGAGGAATCCGGTTCTAAAATTAATGGTACTACCGGTGTCGTACTCGTGCTAATTCCATTACCGGGAGCGAATGACATTCAAATAGCGAATGAATTCTATAAGCGAATGGATCAGATCAAGGCAAATATGCCCAAGGGTCTGGAATTGAGTATTGCACGTGACAAGTCGATATTTGTAAGGCAATCGGTTTCGGATGTACTTGAAACATTGCTTATAGCTATTTTTCTGGTTGTGTTGATTATATTCTTATTCTTCCGGAACTGGATAATTGCGTTGCGACCGTTAATCGATATTCCGGTATCTTTGATAGGAACCTTTTTTGTGATGTACCTTTTTGGTTTTTCCATCAATGTGCTTTCACTCCTGGGAATCGTGTTAGCCACAGGTCTTGTGGTCGATGACGGGATTGTGGTGACTGAAAATATATTCAAGCGAATTGAAAAAGGGATGGGCAAATGGCAGGCTGCATTTGAAGGAACCAATGAGATATTTTTTGCAGTTGTTTCCACTTCATTGACGTTGGCCATTGTATTTATCCCCGTGATCTTCTTACAGGGCTTTACAGGCCGTTTATTCCGCGAATTTGGCATTGTAGTGGCCAGTGCTGTATTAATTTCCGCCCTGGTATCACTTACCCTGACTCCGGTATTAAATGTCTTTCTGGGAGGCTCCGGAACGCATCATTCAAAATTCTATACTTCAACTGAGCCCTTCTTCTTGGGTATGGAAAAAAAATACAGAAGATATCTTACCTTTTTTATCAAAAACAAATGGATTTCAGGTGCAATTATCTTATTATGCGTAGTATTCATTTTTAGTTTGTCGAAGACGCTGAAATCGGAACTGGCAGCACTGGAAGATCATAATTATATTCGAACCAGTATTACAGCTCCTGAAGGAACGCAATTTACCAAAACAAAAGATGTTCTGGATAGAATAGCCAAAATTAGTGAGGATAGGTTTCCGGAAGCAAAATATACACTGGCCCGATATGGTGGTGGCACAAGTGCAAATACCGGTTTTGTGATAACTTTTCTTTCTGATGCTACGGAACGAAAGGTTACCCAACAGGAGATCTATAAAAAACTGACGAAAATATACGATAGCATTCCTGAAGCACGTGTCATTGCGAGCCAGGAACAAACTATTTCAACTTCAAACTCTAAAGGATTACCGGTGCAGTATGTATTGCAGAATCTGGATTTTGATAAAATACGGAAGGTTTTGCCTAAATTCCTGGAGGAAGCTCAGAATAGCCCCGTGTTCAGCAATGTGGATGTAGATTTAAAATTCAATAAACCTGAATTAAACATTGTGGTGGACAGGTTAAAAGCCACCAGTCTGGGTGTAAATGAAAAAGACATTTCCGATGCACTCGATTTAGCATATAGTGGAAGCCGTTATGGTTATTATTTGAAAAATAACAAGCAATATTATGTGATCGGACAAGTTGCTCTCAGTGACAGAAATACTGCTTCGGATATTTCTTCACTATATGTCCGTACGAATACAGGGAATATGATACAGTTGGATAATCTGGTCACTATGAAAGAAAATAGTAACCCTCCAATTCTTTATCATTTCAACCGGTACAAGTCAGCTACTATCTCAGCGAATGTGGCAGATGGAAAGACATTAGGGGAAGGAATTGCTGAAATGCAACGAATAGGAGCTAAATTATTGGATCCTTCTTTCACTACTGCTTTATCAGGTCCTTCCAGGGATTTCGCCGAAAGCAACTCGAATATTTCATTTGCACTGATTTTGGCTTTACTCTTGATCTATTTAATTCTGGCTGCTCAGTTCGAAAGCTTCCGGGATCCATTCATAATAATGCTCACCGTTCCTATGGCCATTTCTGGAGCAATGCTTTCTCTTTGGATCTTTGGTCAAACATTGAATATCTTCTCTGAAATCGGAATGCTATTGTTGATCGGAATTGTGACTAAAAATGGTATCCTGATTGTTGAATTCGCCAATCAGAAAAGAAAACTCGGTATGAATAAACGTCTGGCAGCTTTTGAATCAGCTTCTGCACGTTTCCGCCCGATCTTAATGACTTCGCTGGCAACAATCTTCGGTGCATTACCCATTGCTCTTGCATTAGGAGCAGGTGCTTCCAGTAGAATACCGTTAGGAATTGTGGTAGTTGGTGGATTATTCTTCTCATTAATACTAACATTGTTTGTTATCCCGGTAACTTATATCGTTTTGTCCAGCAATACTAAAAAAATTGAACACAATGAAATTCATCAATAATCAAAGTTTGTATAAGATAGTATTACCCATCATATTATTTTCTTTTTCAAATGTTTGGGCTCAAAGGAATCTTTCGGTCGATCAGGTTATCAAGATTGCATTAAAAAACAATTTCGATATTATGATTGCTCATAATGATGCCACCATAGCAAAAGTAAACAATACACCGGGTAACGCCGGTATGTTTCCAACGGTCGCTTTAAATGGTGCCGGAAGTGCCGGAGTGAGTAGTACCAATGAAAAATTTACAGATCAAAGCACAGAGAATATCCTTAATTTGAACACAAGTACAATCAGTGCAGGGGCTCAGCTTTCCTGGACCCTTTTTGATGGAGGAAAGATGTTTGTTACTAAAAACAAATTGAACGAAATTCAATCACTTGGTGAAATTCAATTCAGGGACAAGGTGTTACAAACATTGTTCAATGTCATTGCAGCCTATTATGATGTAGTGAGGCAAAAACAGCAACTTGTATCCATTAATGAGACATTGAACTATAATAAAGATCATGTGACTATTGCTCAGGCTGGTTTTAATGCGGGTTCTTTGATGAAGACCGACTTGCTTCAGGCAAAAATAGATCTCAATGTTAGCTTGGAGAGTGCCATTAATCAAGAATTTACAATAGTGGAAGCCAATAAATCATTGGTGCAACTATTAGGCCAACCTTCAGATTCTATATTCAATATCACTGATACCATTGCGTTGAATTACTCACCTGATAGAAAAGATTTACTTCAAAAACTCAACTCTTCAAATACCAGTATCCTTTCATTTCAAAAACAAATTGACATTGCCAACCTTGCCATTAAAGAATTTAAAACCGGCTATCTTCCAAATGTAGGTTTTAAAGCAGGTTATTATTACAGCGGATTCACCAATCCGAGTGCAACAGTACTCCAAAGTCATACAGTTGGACCGCAGGTTAGTGGTACACTCACAATTCCGTTGTATAGTGCGGGCGAAAATAAACGAAAGGTTACTGTTGCCAGGCTGCAAGCTAAATCAGCAAAGTTTGACCTTGAGAACATAAAATTACAAGTGAATACCCAATTGGAAAATACCCTGACAGACTTTGAAAACCAACAGAAACTATTGCAGATTGAGAATGAAAATAACGAGCTTGCCAGGGAGAATATGAAAATCAGCTTAGAACGCCTAAGACTAGGTCAGACTACATCTCTTGAGGTTCATTTGGCCCAGGAAGATTATGAAATGTCATGTACAAGGTTGATAAATTTCAAATACTCATTGAAATTAGCTGAAACAAAATTAAAACAACTTGTTTCAACTTTGTAGTATTCAATAATTAATCATTACTGTCCGAACAATAATTGAAAAAAATAGAAAAGCCCAATAAATAGTATATTTGTAGTTACTACACTCAAATATCATTTAAAGAACTTCTCTATGACTACAAAGTTAGGCAAAAAATCAGATTCTCCGATTTTTAAACAGATATTAGATTTAATCCCACATTCATTATTGCGGGCATCGATCAACAAGTATAAAACGGATAAGAGTTGCTCTGCTTACTTTACCTACGATGAATTGGTGAGTATGATGTTCGGACAGCTAAACAAGTGTTTGTCACTTCGAGAGATAGCTTTGGGGATTAATCAGTCTCCTGAATTTATAGCGGATATTGGTTTGTCTCAAAGTCCAGCGAAGTCGACCATGAGCGATGGAAACGAGAAACGCGATTATCGGGTTTTTGAACATTTGTATCTATCTCTTTGCAAGCATTTTAAATCAGAGCTTTCGCAGCGTGCAGAATATAAGGTGATCAAAGAGATAGAAGGCAAACACATTAAGATAATAGATGCCACTATAATGAGTGTCTGCTTGAATTTATTTAGCTGGGCGGAATATCGGACAGCCAAAGGGGGTATCAAGGCTCATGTGTCGTTAGATGAACGGAGCATGATTCCAGACATTGTAAATATCAGCCAAGCCAAGATTAGCGACAGGCGTGGAGTGGATGATTTCCGGTATGAAAAGGATACAATCATAGTAGATGACAGAGGCTATTTTGATACAAAGTTGTTTAAAATAAGAATTGAGGATGAGAATCATTTTGTCACCCGGATAAAGGACAACATCCTGTATGACTCGATAAGGGAAAATGACTTGCCCGAGGACAAGGACTTTCACATACTAAAAGACGAAATAATTCGGCTCACGGGTAAAGCCGCCGTTGAAAATGAAGTCAGTGATATTGAGTTTCGCCGAGTTGCGGTTTATATTGAAGAAGATGACCGGACTATAGTCCTAATCACCAACAATATGGAATGGGAGGCTGCCACAATAGCCGAACTTTATAAAAGGCGATGGTTAATAGAAACATTTTTCAAGCTGATGAAGCAGAACTTGCAGATTAAAACATTCTTGGGAACAAGTAAAAATGCATGCAAGTCGCAAATATTTATCGCGTTAATATGTTATCTGCTTTTGGAGCTTGTTCGTAGGACATTGAGTCAAACCAATCACCATTTTGGTCACTTCATAACCATAATCCGTGTTTGTTTGACCCAATATAATAGACTTGGATACATTGTAAACAACACACAAATAACAGTAAGAGCTGCTCGCAAAAGACAACATGATCCACCAGATTTATTTGGCGGTAAGGCGAATGAAAAAGATTTCGAACAGCTTTTTATCGAGTTTTCAAGCTAACTATCTGTAAGTCTTATAGGAAAATTTAAAGATGAATAGTTTTAACTAAATGTTCGGACAGCAATGA
>CAIYOZ010000384.1 GCA_903927945.1 uncultured Bacteroidales bacterium
GAGCAAAAAAACCTTTGTGCGGCCTTCATTGGACCCGAAAAGTGGCCTAGTTTGCTCCGGAATGACTGGCCTAGTTTACTCCGGAATGAGTGGCCTTGTTTGGTCCGGAATCACTGGCCTAGTTTAGTCCAGAATAGTCATTCCTGCTAACTTTTTCTCAAATAATATTTCTATCCTTGGCTCCATATGCTAACACTTGTTCATTCTTAGCTGTCTGACATTTTAGAGATGTCATTGGTTGCAACTTTTATCACAAAACCGAACTTCGCTTCCGTTTACTGAGATAATGGTGCCATAAGAAAAAGGTGGCGAGGGAACGGTATGGCTTCCATTTTTCAGCGTATTCGATTATTTCCTGTTTAGAAACCACACTGGTAAGTTCCTTGATGGTATTTATTACGGCAATATCTCCGACAGGAAAAACATCCTTTGCCTGAAGGCAAAACATCAAATAAATATCAGCCGTCCAATCACCAATTCCCTTTATACTTTTCAACTGCTTTCTGATATCGGCAATAGGGAATGCAGATAACCCATCCAAATCAAGGTTTCGATCCAGGATAGCTGCTGATAATGCCCTCAAATAGGTGGATTTTTGTTTGCTGACCTGACACTCCCGCATTTCAACATCTGAAAGTTTTAGAATTTCTTCAGCCGTAAAAGCTGGAAGGTAGGAGTTGAGTTTATTAAAATGAGCAGTTGCCGATTGTAGACTCACCTGTTGTTCCAGAATGATTTTTGATAATGTAATATATCCTTGAGGTCGGTTCCAGTCAGGAGGTGATCCGTATAGATGGTGGATCGTTACAAAAATCTCATCAGAATTGAGAAGTTGATTGATATCATGTTGATTAACGATAGGATTCATGGTTGGTACGTCATCATATTCAGCACTTTTTATTTATTTTTTTCGTCTTCGTTTTCTGTTCAAGAAGTTCATTAAACTAATCCTGATCAAAGCACTGATCCATGCTGGATCCTCAACTATTGTATCGATCAGAAAACTTGGTTTTGCTCGTGCATAATGCGGTTTCCCTTACCATAATATTATAAGATGAACTAATCCTGTACGGAGAATTCAATATTTTTTTATTAGTTCAAATCTTTGGTTTTCTTTATGAAGTATCCATTGTTTGTTAAGTTTCAGCTTATATCCTTTCCCTTGTATCAGCGTGTCTGTAATCAGGTTTGGATATGAGATCGTTACAAACATCCAGTCTGAACTCACCAAAGCGCCACAACTGTCAACTTCCAAAATCCCCCAATTGTCTGTGATCCTTAAGTTCGGATAGACAGTTCCAAATGAATCTAATGGAATAAGATTCGAAGGACTAAATCCGATCCTCATGTTTTCCAATCTGATTTTAATAATACTGTCACCAAGAAAATGCTGTTTGTATTTTTTAATTTGTTCAACTTGCTGTAATTCCCGGATTTGTTCAACCTTAATAATTGAATCCATGCTATAACCTTTGCCTATCCACAGTATTTCTTTTTCGCTAATATTTGAACGCTTTGCCTTGTAAAATTCAAGAATAAAATCTGTCAGATTAGTGTGCTTATTGATCTTCAAGTTCCACGCATCATCTGCGTGTTGTATGAAAAAGCCATAAATAGGAATTGTGCAATATGCAAAAGATCGCACGAAGGTCGGAAAGGTATAAAACCAATCAATTGCAGACCCAAAATGCTTCTTCAAATCAATTGCAGACCTTCCACTCAAAATAGCTCCAGTATATTCAGCTAATCCTTCTTTGATTTCTAATGAATTCTCCGAAATTTTAGCTTCTGGAAATACTTGATATCGATATTGTCGAAATAATAATGCATGTGTGATATGCTCTTCGGGTTTATCTGAATTCAAGGCTTGTTTAAGCGCTTCTAATTCTAACTTTAAATAAATTCTTCCTTGTTTTGTATCCAAATGTGTATTTTGAATCTCATTAATCGAATCAAATCCAATTAATGGCTGAATTCGGTGAAAGGATTCATGGATTAATATGTTCAATCTCTCTGCTTTTAATTCTGATAATGGAAATGCGACCATAGTCCACAGTCTATTGTTCCAGTCAACAGAAGAATTTGCAATATTCAAATTATCTGGAAATTTGCCAATATAATAATCTTTGTATTTTACTAATTCATTGTTCGTGTCTGATTCATTTGCAATGATTGTCCGAGTTTCTCGATTAATCAACAAAATTCCACCATCTAAAGGATAATCCCATAACCTTCCATTATCTTTTTTTAGTACCTCTTTCAATTCAGAAAAAGCAAGTTTTGCCTGATTATAATTGTTCTCCGATACTTTAATCTCCTTGTCTTTGTTGGCACTGAATCCTATAAAAGCAATTATTGTAGTAACAAATACCATTTTTCTCATAGATTTACTTTTATAATGATTAAGAAAGCTACGTGTGTTGACAATGTAAATATAATTATAAAGTTTTACTGGCTCTTTATCAATTTGAGTGGGTAAAATAATTTATGCCCATGCATCTTTGTCTTGCGCTATTCCAATAAGGAATTCCACTCCTAACCTTCTGGTAGTTCTAAATAATAAAAGGACAATAAGCAATAATTAATTGTACCTTGCAATATATTTCATTGAAATTTAAACTGTTATATTGTTCACAATTAAATTTCCAGATATGAAAAAGATCACTTCCTTTTTATTCTTGTTCCTGCTTGCAAGGATCTGCATTTTCGCCCAAGTAGGCATTAATTCCAGCAACAGTGCTCCGGATGCTTCGGCTGGATTGGATGTGAATTTTAATAACAAAGGATTCCTGCCACCACGTATTGCACTTACAGGAATCAATTCTGCATTACCTGTTACGGCTCCTGCTGCAGGTTTGCTTGTATATAATACTGCTGTTGCCGGTACACCGCCAAACAATGTATTAACAGGATATTACTTTTGGAATGGGACAAAATGGATTCCAATTGCCGCACCTCAGGGGGCAGCTGTTGGAGATATGCAATATTGGAATGGTTCGCAGTGGGTTAGCTTGCCTGTTGGCTCAAACGGACAATTTCTTATCCTGACAAATGGGATACCCACCTGGGGATCCCTCTGCGGAACTTCAATTTCAATCAGCCATATAGCAGGAGCAGTCGCACCTGTTACTAAAACGGTAACTTATGGTACTGTTACCAATGTTCCCGGCGAACCACTAAAATGCTGGATTACAAGTAATCTTGGTGCTGACCACCAGGCAACTTCGGTTAGTGATGACACAGAAGTTTCAGCAGGTTGGTATTGGCAATTTAACCAAAAGCAAGGGTATAAACATGACGGTACAACGTTAACCCCTTCTTGGGCAATAACCAGCATCATTGAAAATTCTGACTGGATACCAGTTAACGATCCGTGTACCATTGAACTTGGCAATGGCTGGCGTATACCCACGAAAACCGAATGGGCCAATGTCCGTGCAAGTGGAAACTGGAATGATTGGAACGGTCCATGGAATTCTGCATTAAAAATGCATGCTGCCGGCTTCCTGTCCGACAGCGATGGTTCACTGCAATTTCGCGGCTCAAACGGCTTCTACTGGAGTAGTAGGCAGATCAATTCCAGTAGCGGTTGGTTCCTGTACTTCAATAATATAACCAGCTACACTGGCAGCTACCCCAAGGCGGCCGGCTTCTCCGCCCGTTGCGTTAGAGACAATTGAGTGCCGTGAGAGCACCGCAACGAAGGGTACATAACCTTTAACTTGACTCGTAATTGTTGCAATGATGATATAAATGTGATTTAATGGTAAACACAAATAACGGCTGTCCGGTATTGTGAATCTACCCATTCATTTTGACAAAGAGCCGTTTTACTGAACTATTCTTATTGATATCGGCGTACCAAGTATTTCTCCAGAAGGAAGACGATCAATGCACCCTATCAAAACATGGCTCCTGAACCGAGAAATGCCAGAAGCCCGATGAGAATATTCCTAAAAAGAATGAGTTTCATGACAGGTTATATTTTAAGATTATTGTGATATGGTCAGTTTATTTGAATGCTTTCGACATCTTGGTTTTCCTATCCCAAAATAGATGATAAGAACAAATAGCACATTATCTGTTAAGCAAATTCAATATTTCTGACACGATGCTCAAATTCAGGTCCCATGCTGGTGTAATACAAACCTGTTTCAAAGTGTCTTTATACTAGAACCGGTATTTGGCGGAACAATCATAACGTCATCATCACAAACCTCATGTGGAATATCTTCAATGAATCGAACATCAAAAACTTAATTGACGTTTTGTGTAATTGCAGCAGCGGTATCGCTGATCTTTTTCAAAATGCTTGACAGGGTTGACATTAATTTCGACATCCGATCCATTGCCATTTGAAGTCTCAGAGATTCCATCTCTCCCATTTCGCTCAAGTTCCTGATCATTAAAATTTATCGTTTTTATTTTATCTGTATTGGTTGTGCTTTTAAAAGTACTGATTTTCAACAGAACACAAATTATTTTAATAGAGAAGGGCTACAAAGTTCATTTTTTGAAAAATACGCAGGTAAACTTCTATTAGGGTAATATTGAAAACAAAAGCAAACCTTTTTTAAAAACAGAAAGATGGTGGTGGAATTGTCAGAAATAGTAACTTTATCGACCCTACCCGATCATATCAGGCACGAGCACCAATGTTTGGCACCTTCAGGAAAACAATTAAAATGAAACACATCGACCTTTCTCACCTCCTAAATGAACAAATGACCGTTTACCCCGACACCCTTCACCCGAAATTTGAAGTTATAAGTTTCGTGGGGAAAGATGGGTATGCTGAGCTTAAAATGACGATGGTTCTTCACCCCGGGACACATATTGATGCTCCTGGGGTTGGGATGGACGGTAAATTTTGCACATCCTTACTCATATCTGACCATGCTGGGATTGATGATCATCCTTATCGTAATCGGGTTCTATATACTATGATCATTACACTGCAATAAACAGGAACATGGAAATTATACTTGAACCTATTGCAACCGTTATAAACTCCCGAACCTCCCCAATGGATGATTACTGGGGAGATGTCATATCTGTGATTGAACTTGCTGATCACATACCGTCTGAAGCATTTGAGGGCATTTCAGCGTTTTCGCATCTGGAAATCATCTGTTACTTTGATCAGGTTGAAACAAAGGAAATCGCTTTCTCCGGACATCCAAGAGGTGATCCCAAATATCCGCAGGTTGGTATCTTTGGGCAAAGGAAAAAAGACCGGCCAAATGCCATTGGGCTGAGCACGGTTGAACTGATTGAACATACTGGAAGAATCATTAAGGTCAGGTATCTTGATGCCATTGATGGAACCCCGGTGCTGGATATAAAACCGGTTTTCATAGCGTTTCAGCCAAAGGGTGAGATCAGGCAGCCAGAGTGGGTTGGGGACTTGATGAAGAATTACTGGGAGTCATTTTTGTTCGGTTGCAGTTGCCAAAACAAAAAATAATGACAATGCGAAAAAAATATTTTTGGATCAGGAATTTGGTGCTCCTTTCGCTTTTCCTTTCCGGTTGCAGTTTTAATAAATCGGTTCTGCATCCTACGAAATTCCTTAAAACAACAGCAAGTATCGCATGGATTGATACCAATGCCGATACGCTCTGCATCTTTTTTTCAGGGAGCAATCATCAACCAACCACGTTAATAAAAAACCGGAAAGATACAATCCATTTAGGTTATACCATTGAAAGCGTCCTTTTTAAAAACACCAATGGAGACACACTGAATGGCTGGTTCTTAAAACCGAAAAATCAAATACCGACAATTACGCTGTTACAACTTCATGGTAATGCCGGTACGCTGTATAACCAGTTGAAAATGTCTTCCTTTTTTAAATATGGATTTCAGATATTCATGTTTGATTATAGTGGTTTCGGGTTCTCACAAGGGAAAGCCACAAGAAATAATGTCCTGGCTGATGCTCTTTCTGCTCTTGATTACCTAAAAACAAGGCAAGAGGTAAAGGCAACCCAACTTGTCATTTACGGTCAATCTCTTGGTGGAAATTTAGCCCCGGTTGTTGCAGCGAAACGGCAAAACGATATAGTGTAAGCGGTAATTACAAATGCAGGTTTTCGGTAAATAAGAATGCAAGTAAATCTGCATCGTTAATTTCCGATTTGCAAAGAAACAAAATATTAAAGAACGTTATTTTCAAAGATCGTTTTTCTGTTTTCCAGCCGGTAC
>CAIYOZ010000385.1 GCA_903927945.1 uncultured Bacteroidales bacterium
ACACAAAAAGTCAGTAGAAAAATATTATATTTATTATTTTGACTTGTATTATTTATTATTTTTTTATAAAAGAATGAAGTAATGATCACAAAAAGTATAAAGCTGATTGCTGATAAAATATAGTGAGCCGTTGGGGAGTATTTTCCGATAAGAACTAAAATATTAAAATCATAATGCCCTAATGGAAAAAAACGTCCTCCAAAATTCATGTCATTTGATATTGGCAATATTTTTCCAATGGCTGTTGTACAAAGGTATAGTGTATCATCACCAAATAACCAGTTGGCATTAAATACTATATAGAATGATAAGAGCATAGTAATCGAAAATAAGAAAACAGAACTAACTATAGTTTGAATTCTTGTATCCTTTAAAAACTGAAGTTGTTTAATCATGTAAGTATACATGTATTTTGGGTAGGTAGTGATTGATCAATTTGTATCGGATTGATATGAAATAGTATTAAAAAGAATGAAATACAAAGATAATAATAATTATGAGACGAGGGAAGTATATAAAAAATTCCATGAATGAGGAATTTAGCTATTAATTATTGAATTTTATTCGCTAATTACCTTTATAGCGTTACGCTACAAGGCGTAATTTTGCAAAAATCGTTATCATTTGTTTCCTACTCTTTCTTTGTTTTTTTCTGAGTTGGTAATATCTTTTGTTTGTGAGGAGCCAGGAAATTTTCTCCGGTTACAACACTTTTACCGGTTTGCAATTCTAATTTTTCGCGCGCTCCTACCGGTACGTAACCAGTTTTCACGTGCACGTATCAAGCCTATTTCGGGGTCTGAAATTTCTTGAATTCGTTCGTTACCCACTCGTGCCAACCACAATTTGAAAGGTTCGGCTTTGGGTGAAGGAATTGATTGCACCAGACGTAATATTGTTTCAGGATCAGCCACATCTGTCAAGCGCATTCTTCCGTCAGAGGCCATCATTTTCAACCGGTCACAATTTGTGACCACTTGACTACCTTCAGCCAATAATCTTGATTTTAGCGTTGACCAATAGCTTTTGGCTTTCTTATAATCCTGCTGGTCTGTTAGTGCAGCTACTATATCAATGGTGGAAAAATACCATTTGTTACGTTCGGAGTGATAAAACGAACGAATTTTACGATCTTCAAAAAACGTAATGAATTTTCCATAAATATCATTTAAACACAAAGATAATAATAATTATGAGATAAGGGAAGTATTAAAAAGAATTACAGGAATGAAGCTCTTCAAAATAAGATTAGAGCAAATTCTTTATTAAATAAAATGGCCACTTATACTATATCTCCAATATTCCGGTGTCGCCTACTTTTTTCTTTTGTGTAATCAAGGCTAAAACTTTATCACTTGCCCTCTTTCTTCGTAGAGTAAGAGTGAAAAACACAAAATCCAACATGCTCCTTTTTTCTCAGAGAGTGCTTCATGGAGAGCAGTTAATAGATCCGGCTTAATTCATGCCTTTGAAGTGAAACGGTCATGTTAGATAATGAAAACAATAGCTTATAAAAACCATGACAATAGCATCTACGACCCTCTCGCTATCACTAATCGATAGTGGAGTGCCTCTAAGACTTTTTCTACTAACTCTATTCGCAATCCCACTTTCACAATCCCTCTCCAACTTTTTCTGTCTTGGTGGGAGTGCGAACAATATGGTGTGTAAGTATTTGGATTTGAGCAATTCCAATACTCTGTCGGGCATTTCAAACATCGGACATTCTACAATGTCGTGACTGATTAAATCGGAGGAATCTTCACCAAACCTACCTACTTTAAGGGCTATCCTCGGATATAGTTAGAGGGTTGTTTGGCAAATAAAAGCACTACCGCCCTTGTGAGTTGATTTTCAGGAGTTATCAGGTTTAACTTTTGCAATACATCAAAGCTGTTTGAAAATTCGGCCCCTATGGATAAACGGTTTTTAGCAATTGCTTTTCCGATAAAATAGCGAATCAATCGGTCGTCTAATTCCTCGAACTTTGCCTCAGGAATGGGGTTTTTCCTCAAACTTTAAATCATATGCCCATTCATAAAATGGAATAACTTGAACCTCAAAATCATTTATTTTAATAATTTGCTTTTGATCAAAACTAATAATAATTGCTTTATAAACTTTTAGTTTATTACAAACATCCATAAGAGCTCTTATTTCTCTGTTTAGTGTGGTTGTATCCTCGAGCTGCCAACATACCTGAATGGCCATGATGCCAGATCTATCAAGCACAATAAAATCACATTCATAGATAGCTTTATAATAAAACACTTCAAATCCCGCACGAAACAATTCTAAACAAACCGCATTTTTCAAGTAATTTTCCTCTGTTTTCAGATGTACTAAACTCGATAGCCGATAGTAATCCTGTATCAATTGCGTATATTTTTTTATCTGACTTAGCTTGTTTTATTTCCGAAAAATCGAATTTTGAGACCTGAATACCTAAAAATACCGAATAACAATATTGTTCAAATTCATACAATGAATTGTTGCCAATTTTATACCCCATCGACCTTAAATCGTTGTATATTTTATTAATTGATACCGGTTTTCCGACACTTGCAAACAGTTTTTTAATAAAGTACTTTAAAACTGATACATCATTTATTTTATATCGCTCAACTATATCCCGGAAAATCATTGTATTGAAATAGCTCTGTAATACTTTGATCCGTGAATCGTTTTCGAAATGTATCAACTCAGGGAAACTGCCATTCTGAATAAACTGCAAGGTGTTATTAATCACTAAGGCTTTTTTCTGCGGATGAATACTGTCATATTCAATCCCCTTAAACTGTAAAAATTCCCGATAGCTTAATGGATATACTGTATAGGTGATAGTTCTTCCTCGTAATGAATCCGCAATTTCAGTACTCAGGAGTTTGGCATTTGATCCCGTTACAAATACATGCGTGCTGTAATTATCAAATATCCGACGCACAAATTTCTCCCAATCCTTAATATTTTGAATTTCGTCAAAAAAGAAATAACATTCACTCAGTTTTTTTTCGGGATATAATTCGGAATAAGCCTGTAAAATAGAATCCAGTTGGTTCGTTTGTAAGGTTAATCGCTCATCTTCAAAGTTTACAAATACAATATTTTCACGTGAAACCCCATTCGCTATTATTTGTTGCACCACTTGATACATCAAATAAGTCTTACCACTTCGTCTTGCACCAATAAGTGTTACTATAATTGGTAAATCTGCGTTGATTTGGATGTTACGAGCATGTAGTTCAGGCAACTCTCGTTGCTGAAATTCTACGATAATAGATTTTAATATATCCTTCATTATATTTATGCTTGGCTAATAATATTCGCAAAAGTAACGAAAGAATTTGATATAATCTTAGTTTTTTCAACTAAAGTTTTTTAGGCATATTCCTGCTGCTATAAGTCTTTTATCCAAATAATCCCAGCAATATCACATTGCGTGTTTAGTTTAAAACTATAATAATTAAATAAAACTAGAAATGTGTGTCCGTTGTATATTATTGTATTCTACTTATATGTGATCAATTGAATTATTTATTTTGTATATTATTGTTTTAAATAGATAACAGAAATATAATTTTACAAAGATAATTAATAATATCGATATGGTACTAACGACCCGCTCGCTGTAGTGAGCGGGTCGTTAAGAAAATCCTCCTCCCTTTTTTCTCAGAGAGTTCGTCATTTAGAGCAGCTAATAGTTCCGGCTTAATTCATGCCTTTGAACTGAAACGGTCATGTTAGATAATGAAAATAATATCTTGTAAACACCATGACAATACCTTCAAAGGCATGAACAATCAGTCAAGAAGAGAAGGTAAGCTTATCGGTAACTTACCAGCAAGTGAAGCGGCATCCGTCGTTTCCTGTATGATTAAATAGTTTCGAGACTGAGTGGTTTCTCAGGTAAACCCAATAAATGAATCATTCTTCCAAAAACAACAAACCCGACCACTCCGTTTTTCTACGGAATTATCGGATAAGAGTGTGTTGGAAATAAGTGTGCTAATAATCAGGTCACTGCACTCAGACGGGACTTGCTTATAGTGAGAGTTTCACTTCAAGTGAAGCACTCACTAAATAACATAAAACAAATATTTGATATTTACTCTTTACATTTCATTCCAGACATCCTCTTCCGGTTCGTTCAACATCTGCATCATACCACTCTTTTCCTGTATTTTAAGGACAGTACGTGAAGAATTATCAATTTCGGGAGAAGCTGAATGAAGCGGTAGGATAATCACTTCAGCCTGTTCTCCAAAACCATCCGGTATATTATAATGCTTAAAATCCTCTTTGAGAATAATTCGTCTAATGGCTTGCATGGTATTGTTTTAAAATTGTATAAATTCTCTTTTGTGTATTTTTATAGATCAGATACTATAACATTCTTCATGCCATTTTGATTAGTAAGTAGTAAGAACTCCAAATTATCGCAGTTAGATGAAAGAATAGAATGCGGATTCCCTCGGATAGAGCGGATTTACGCAGATAAGAATATTGTAACGGATTTAAAAAAACAGATTTTAATCCTGCAAGTATGAATGATAAAGACTTCCATCTCTGAATCATTCCAATTTATTGGAATTAAAATCCGTTTTAATCCGCTAAATCCGCGTTAATCCGCTTTAATCCGCGTTCTAATCTTATCTTAATTTTCAATTTATAAATATGACATTATTTTGTTTCGCTTACTTAATTCAATTTTAATCAGCTAAAAACAGGCCGGACTTCGACACTGCCATCTACATTTAATGCCGGGCAATCTTTGGCAATCGAGACAGCTTCCTCCAGAGAGTCGGCTTTGATGGTAATGGAGTTCCACAACATTTCTTTAACCTCCACAAAAGGACCGTCAATAATTTCTCCTCCGGGTTTGAGCACTTTTCCAATAGGGGCAAGGGCAGGACCATTGCTTGCTAATTTACCACGGGATTCTATACTACCAACCCAATCACCCCATTTTTTCTGATTGGCTTGCATCTCCTCTGCAGTCGCATGGTAATTCATAACGTCTGATTGGGATTGTCTGAAAAGTAACATGAATTCTTTCATTTTATACGGATTTTAATTGTTATTGAATAGAAAATTTATTGTTTAAGATAAGGTTAATAAGGTCTGAGGTTTGGGGTTTGAGGTTTGGGGTTTGTTGTTCAAGTATTTCGGGACACGCGATTTCCATATCGCGTTCTTCCTGATTCAATCTAAATATTCGCGATATGGAAATCGCGAGTCCCCAAGTCCCCAAGTCTTTAATGATACTTGCCCGAATACTAATTCATCGCTTTCGGCAACCCGATTTGTTCAAAGTACCGGAACATCGAATCTTTTACGGTCGGTACTTCCCCAAAATACTTTTGTTGCAGGGTTGTGTCGGCAATATACTGACCGGTGAGAAAGTAACCGAACATTTTCTTCAGATCCCGCATAAAGGGCTTGAAAAGTCCCATTACTGAAAATAGAGTGCCCATTATCCACCACGGCATGACACTTACTTTCACCGGTTTGCCGGTATATTCGGTGGCATATTGTGCCATCATTCTGGCATTGACGGGTTCAGTCATGCCAATGTCGATCTGACAATCCGGAATGCTGTCATCCATGGCGGCCATGGCCAGGTATTTCGCCAGGTCATCGGTCAGGATATTGGAACATTTGTTGACAGACGAACCAAACACTTTTATCTTACCTTGTTTCAAACCCGCAGAAACCTGATCCTGTTGTGGGTTCTGATCCAGAAAGGCACCGGGACGTAACGATACGTAGTGGATCTTCTTTTTAACCATATAATCTTCAATGAGTTTCTTTTGCCAGAAATGAGGAACGTCCCTTGCCTTTTCGGCAGTGAGGATGCTTGTAAAAACCAGGCGTTTCACAGTTGATACCGATATGGCATCAATCAGGTTTTGATTACCCCTATCGTCCACCGTTTTCAGGCTATCACCTATCTTCCGTTGAGAATAACCAATAGCGGTTGTTATTACCACATCGATGTCTTTCAATGCCGGTAAAATCGTTTCAGGTTTTGTCAAATCACCCGTAATCACCCGTACCCCTTTTGCTTCCAATCCCTTCGCGTCAGAACCTTCCCTGACCATGGCACTCACTTTAACACCCCTGTGAAGCAATTCTCTGATCACTTTGCTGCCCAGGTAACCGGTGCCGCCTATCATTAAGATTGATTTTTCCATTGTTGGTATATTTTTGGAATAAACATATCAATATCCCGATTTGTTTACCTCAAAAGCACTAACTGTTAAGTCCTCAAGTAAGTGCATCCAACCTGGCAAGCTTTAAATGAATGAAGTTAATTATATGGAATATACTAGAAACAATGTTGAATGAATAGGTTTCATGCTTGTAACAAGGTAACTTTGCAAAGTAAACTTAGTAATATTTTAAAGCATACCTATGTTGGAAATAAATGATGCTGAACTGGCCTCCAGATTACGCATGTCGATATCACGCTTCATAAAAGTGATACGAAGTGAAGTCAGGCACGATGAGCTACTTTCCCTGACCGAACGTTCCACCCTGTCACTGGTCAATCAACATTCTGAAATACTTCCATCGGAGCTGGCTGTCAAAGAGAAAGTAACCGGTCAATCGATGTCGCAGATTATTAACAAACTTTCAGTTCACGGCTATATTTCAAAAACGCCTTCCCAGGCGGATAAGCGGAAAGTAATTATCACTATAACACCACAGGGAAGGGAATATCTCGAGATAAAGAGAACTAAAAGCCGGGAATGGCTGGCAAAAGTAATCACCGAAAAAGCCAGTGAAAATGAAAAAGAGATATTGATGCATGCTATTACTATCCTGACAAAGTTAGTTGATTAAATTAAATGAATATTAATCTATTTAGGGCATTTCGCAGTCGCAATTACTGCCTTTATTTTTCAGGACAATCCGTATCGTTGATCGGTACCTGGATGCAACGCACAGCAGTTTATTGGCTTATTTATACCCAAACCCATTCCACTTTCATGTTGGGACTGGCAGCATTTGCAGCTCAATTCCCATCCTTTGTGTTTTCTCCGCTCGGTGGAGTAGTATCCGACCGGTACAACCGTTACCGGGTTACGATCATTACGCAGATTGCCTCCATGATTCAGGCGTCGTTACTGGCCTTGCTGGTAATCTTTACCCCCTACAAGGTTTGGGAAATACTTTCCCTTAGTGTCATGCTGGGCATCATCAATGCATTCGATGTACCGGCCCGACAATCGATGGTGAATGAGATGGTCAATAAAAAAGAGGATTTGCCCAATGCTATTGCGCTCAATTCGTCCATGGGCAAATTAGCATGGTTGATAGGACCTGCCCTTTCGGGTATTGTATTAGAAAAAATGGGGGCAGGGACCTGTTTTTTGATCAATGCGCTGAGTTATGTGGCAGTGATTACGTCCTTGTTGTTTATAAAATTTCCGTCTTTTGTACCCCAAGTGCATTCTCAAAAAGTAATGACTGAATTTAAGGCAGGATTTACGTATTTGAGGAACACTCCCTCCATTGGCATCATCATTTTAATGCTTGGGTGTGTCAGTCTATTGGTGTTGCCTTTTAACACATTGTTACCTGTTTACGCCAAGGTGATTTTCAACGGAAGTGCTTCCACCTTTGGTTATCTGAACAGTTGTATCGGACTTGGTGCATTGGTGGGAGCTATCTTCCTGGCATCCCTGAAACCGGGGGTGAACCTGAATAAAATTCTATTGATTGATTTATTCATTTTTGGAGTAGCTTTGGCATTGTTTTCGCATATGACCAATTTACCTTTTGCCTTGTTTTTTGCCGCGCTGGGTGGATTTGCCATGATGTCCCAAACAACCATCTGCAATACCATCATCCAAACACGGGCGTCAGCTGAAATGAGGGGACGGGTGATTAGTTACTTTGCCATGGCATTTTTTGGCATGCAACCGTTGGGAGCGCTTTTGATTGGGGCCATATCGCAATATGCCGGAGCCCCGAATACCATTTTGGCAGAAGGAATGGCAGCACTTTTAATTGCAATCGTATTTTTGCCTTATTTAGGAGAGGTAAGAGGTAAGGAATGAGGAATGATTGAGTCCGCCCCAAGCCCCTGAAGGGGATGTTAAGAGTGGTATCTTGAGATTCACTGGTTTTCATAATATGATGTTTAGGAGACGATGGTAATTCACATCCCCTTCAGGGGCTTGGGGCGGTTAGTTTCTTAAG
>CAIYOZ010000386.1 GCA_903927945.1 uncultured Bacteroidales bacterium
ATTAAGAAAAACGGACTCACCTATAATCGGCAAGTCCGTTTCATATTGCATATTAATAAATAGCACTTATTTATGCAATTGAATTCCTTCAATAAATACAAAATCCTTTACATTTAAAGTAAAAAGAGGTAATTTATAATATATTGCAGTAGCTGCTATGAGTGCATCTGGAAGATCTAGTTTGTGAGACAAAGTATATCTTTCGACTAATTTAACAGCATTTTTCGAAATTTCTGATTGTATGTGAAGAATCTCCAATTTCTTAAAATCATTGGCTATTACATGTAATTCACTTTTATTTCTTGCACCAAAATATAATTCAGCACATGTAATATCGGAGACTGCGATATTATCTTGTCCTATTTTCTTTACAGCATCAATAATTAGAGTATTGTTTCTGTAAATTTCAATCAGGATATTGGTGTCGACTAAAATCATTTATTTCTTTGCCAGGCTTGTTTTCGTAATTCAGAACTATTTAGCTCATAATTTTCCCACAATCCTACTGCCAGCGAAAATTCATTATCCTTTTTCACAGTTTTAGTAATACCAGACTTTACTTCCACTTCTATTCCCAAAGACTCTAAAAAAGCAAGAAGTTCTTTCATTTTTTTTTCGTCAATTTCTTTTTTCAATATAAGTTCAGTCATATTATTATATTTAATCGGATTACAAATATATAACAAATTATCATACAATATTATTTTGAAAATGTAAATTTATTTTGAAAGAATGCAAAAACGGACTCACCCTTATTCAGGCAAGTCCGTTTCTTTCTTAAGTTCTCTTTAGGGGATTTAGGGGTCATTCTTAATCTTCCAGCAAGATCTCCAATATGGTACAAGCTGCTTTCGCTACCGGGCTTCCAGGGCCAAAGATAGCTGCCACACCTGCCTTGTACAGGAAGTCATAATCCTGTGCAGGAATAACACCACCGGCGATGACAATAATGTCTTCACGTCCCAATGACTTCAATTCAGCAATAACTTGCGGAATCAACGTTTTGTGACCTGCTGCCAATGATGAAACACCCAATACATGCACATCGTTTTCAACGGCCTGTTTGGCTGCTTCTGCCGGTGTCTGGAACAAAGGTCCCATATCCACATCGAATCCACAGTCGGCATAACCGGTTGCTACTACTTTAGCACCACGATCGTGTCCGTCCTGTCCCATTTTTGCAATCATGATACGAGGACGACGGCCTTCCTTCTTGGCAAATTTCTCTGTCAATTCGCAAGCCTTGATAAAGCTTGCATCGTTTTTTGTTTCTGATGAGTACACGCCTGAAATTGTTCTAATGGTTGCTTTATAACGTCCTGCAACAGCTTCGCAGGCATCGGATATCTCGCCTAATGAAGCACGTAAGTGAGCAGCTTCAACGGCTAATTCGAGCAGGTTGCCGTTTCCGGTCTTCGCACATTCGGTAATGGCAGCCAATGCTTTTTGTACTTCAACCTCGTTACGGTTGGCACGCAATTGTTTCAACCGTTCAATTTGTTGGATACGAACTGCTGTGTTGTCCACTTCCAGGATATCAATCGGAGCCTCTTTTTCGAGACGGTATTGATTTACACCTACAATGATCTGGCTACCCGAGTCAATACGTGCCTGGGTACGTGCAGAAGCTTCTTCAATACGCATCTTTGGAATACCTGTTTCGATAGCTGCAGCCATCCCACCCAGTTTTTCCACTTCTTCGATCAATGCCCATGCTTTTTCAGCGATTTCATTGGTCAATGTTTCTACATAATACGAACCGGCCCAAGGATCAACCTCTTTGGTGATATTGGTTTCCTGTTGGATATAAATCTGTGTATTACGGGCAATACGTGCCGAGAAATCTGTTGGCAATGCAATAGCTTCATCCAATGCGTTTGTATGTAGCGATTGTGTATGACCAAGCGCAGCAGCCATTGCTTCAATGCATGTACGTCCGATATTGTTGAATGGATCCTGTTCTGTCAACGACCATCCGGATGTTTGCGAGTGTGTACGCAAGGCCAGTGATTTTGGGTTTTTAGGATTGAACTGTTTTACAATTTTCGCCCATAACATACGTGCAGCACGCATTTTGGCGATTTCCATAAAATGGTTCATACCGATAGCCCAGAAGAATGACAACCGTGGGGCAAATGAGTCAATATCCATGCCCGCATTGACTCCTGCACGTAAATACTCCAACCCATCAGCCAACGTGTAAGCCAATTCAATATCGGCTGTTGCTCCTGCTTCCTGCATGTGGTAACCCGAAATAGATATCGAATTAAATTTAGGCATCTTCTTCGAAGTAAATTCAAAGATATCAGCGATAATCTTCATGGAGAACTTAGGTGGGTAAATATAAGTATTACGCACCATAAATTCTTTCAGGATATCATTCTGAATCGTTCCGGCCATTTCTTCCAGTTTTGCACCTTGTTCAAGGCCGGCATTGATATAGAAAGCCAGGATAGGTAGTACGGCACCGTTCATAGTCATGGAAACCGACATTTTATTCAATGGAATACCATCAAACAATACTTTCATGTCTTCCACCGAGCAGATTGAGACACCGGCTTTTCCTACGTCACCTACCACACGTTCGTGATCGGCATCATATCCGCGGTGTGTTGGCAAATCGAAGGCTACTGATAGCCCTTTCTGACCTGCTGCCAGGTTGCGAAGGTAAAATGCATTCGATTCTTCAGCTGTGGAGAATCCTGCATACTGACGGATCGTCCAGGGTTGCATGGCATACATCACACTGTATGGCCCACGTAAATAAGGTGGAAGTCCGGCAGCATAATTCAAATGTTCCATTCCTTCCAAATCGTCTTTGGTATAAAATGGTTTTACTGGAATCAATTCAGGTGTAAGCCAGGTGCTTTCAGTCTGAGGTGCAACTTGATCTGTTGCAATATTTCGTATATCTATATTTTTGAAATTTGGCTTCATAATTAGCTTATTTTTAATAATGCATTAAAATTCTTCAACGATTCCAATACATTTGTCTTAACATTGACAAAATGTTCAATACCAATCGCTTTCAAGTCTTCTGTACAAGCAGGTGCTCCCGCAACTACAAACAGGGCTTTACCTTTAGCTAATTCATAAGCAGCAGGTGCAAGTACAGCGTATTCGTCATCACTGGAACAAATTACGATAATATCAGCTTTTGCTTCCAATGCAGCTTTTACTCCTTCTTCAACGGTATCGAATCCAAGGTTGTCCACTACTTCATAACCTGCACACGCAAAGATGTTACAGGCAAACTGAGCACGTGCTAACCGCATAGCCAAACTTCCAATAGTCAACATAAACGCTTTCGGACGTTTAGCAGCTCCTACAGTGGCAAAGCGCAATGCTTCAAATTCTGCAGCTCCACGTACGGGTAACAGTTTTTCTGTTCCACTGTGTGAACAATCGCAATCCGCTGTTTGAGTAGTTTCCACTTTCTCTGCACCTATCTCATTAAAGTTAGGGAATTGATTAGTTCCCAACAGGATTTCACGACGGCTGGATACCGCTTTCAGTCGGGCAGCAGCAGTTGCTTTGATGGCTTGTTGTACCTTTCCGGAAGCAATGGCATCAAAGAAACCACCTTGTTCTTCCACGTCCAGGAATAATTTCCATGCCTGGGCAGCTATTTCGTTTGTCAATGTTTCTACATAATAAGAACCGGCAGCAGGGTCGGATACTTTATCGAAATGACATTCTTCTTTCAATAGTAATTGTTGGTTACGGGCAATGCGTTCCGAGAAATCATCGGTTGGCTTGTAGATTGAATCGTATCCCAGTACAGTCAGTGAATTCACACCACCCAGTGTAGCACTCATAGCTTCTGTTTGTGTACGAAGCATATTCACGTTAGCATCCAGGACGGTTTTGTTGAATGTAGTGGTTTCGGCATGAATGCGCATCTTAGCAGCACACTTGCAGATTCCGTTTTCAGTGCTCTTGCAATCGTCTTTCTTACAAGCAGGTTGATAAGCATCCACCAGCATGGCCCACAACATACGGGCTGCACGGAATTTAGCTATTTCCATGAAGTAGTTGCCGCCTACACCGAAGTTGAATTTTATTTTCTTGGCAGCCAATGAAGTATCAACCCCGGCGTCCACCAGTAACGAAAGGTATTCATTTCCCCATGCCAGGGCGTATCCCAGTTCCTGGGCAATAAATGCACCGGCGTTGTTCAATGTTTTTGCATTGACTGTAACCACACGGTAGAAAGGTAAACCAACGGATGCCAGCACGGTTGCCTTAGCCTTCACGGTGATTTGTTCCTTCGTTAGTTCTTTGCCTACCGACAACATGCGGTTCATAGGGTCAAAGTTGATCGAACCATGCAGTTTTGTCACATCATATTCTTTCGATTTGAAGTAATCGGTCAGGATAGTAGCCAGTTCAGCAGCTTTGCTTACACAGATGCAAAAGTTCAATTCAACGAATTCCGCACCGATACCTTCCAGTAACGTAGCGATATAGTCAGCATTTAACTCTTCTTTTTTCAGCTTAAACCCAAGTGAGTTGATTCCTTTGTACAACACTTCCAATGCCTTAGCGTTTGCTTCTTTAGCACTCACCACATCGATATCCTGACGCACAAGCCATTCGTTTCCGGGCTTGGTGCCACGCACATAAGGGAATACTCCGGGAGCTGAATCCTTTGTTTTGAGCGCTTCAATGTCTTCTGCCCGATAAAACGGTTGAACGTTGAAGCCTTCATTGGTTTTCCAAACGAGCTTCTTGTTGAAATCAGCTCCTTTGAGATCGACTGTTACTTTATCCATCCATTGCTGTGTGCTAACAGGTGGAAAATCAGCCAATAAATTCATTTTTTTTTCTGCCATAATATTGTTTAATTATCGAATTTTCTAAGCGAGTGCAAAATTACTACTTTCTGTTGAGTTATAAGAATTTTTCTTAATGAATTAAAGAAAAAAAGCGGTAATTAAAAAATAACTAATAGAATGGCTTCATCTATCCTGTGATAAATGTCTTTTGAAGGGTTGAAACAATATGAATAGAATGGTTGTTAAAAGCTAAATTGGCTGTATATAAATGACGCTGTCAGGTGCAAGCACGCTGACAGGTCTGTATCAAAACAAACCTGACAGCGTCGAAGACCTGTCAGCGTTTCAAACAACAACAACAACAACAACAACAACAACAACAACAACAACAACAACAGCTAACATACTCTTTCAAATGCAGAAACTAATACAAGAACAATTCTTACCGATTCCTATTGAAGAAGCCTGGCATTTCTTTTCAACACCTAAAAATCTAAACGAGATAACACCCGACGACATGGTATTCGATATAATAAGCGAATTACCTGAGGCCATGTATGAAGGCTTGTTTATTTTTTACCGGCTAAAACCCTTCCTCAATATTCCAATTAATTGGTGTACAGAAATCACTCATGTCAAAGAAATGAATTATTTTGTCGATGAACAACGCATAGGACCATACAAATTATGGCATCATGAGCATCATTTCAAGTCGGTAAAGGGTGGAGTACTGATGACCGATATCTTACATTATGATATTGGCAAGTCTTTCATTGGATGGTTAGCCGGGATACTGTTTGTTCATAAGAAGGTAAAAGGAATCTTCGAATTCAGAAAGAAAGTCTTAGAAACCCTATTTTCGACAATCAAATGACACAGACAGGTCAAATAATCACCAACCTGACAGCGTCGAAGACCTGTCAGCGTTTATCTTCGAAAACCAACGTTAAATCAACTCAACCGGTTCTAAATCTTCTTCCTCAAATTCCAAATTTACCTAATTTAAGGTCGATTGCAACCAGTCGTTTGAGCTTACGATGATAAAATAGCAGGTCGAGTTTAAAATCTTCACCATCAATGATCATTCTTTTTTGACGCTCAACAAAGGTAAAGCCATTGCCCAACTCCAAAATAAATTGCTCTATTTCATGCAGAATGGCATCTTCGAGCGATTTCTCTGAATAAGTATTTATTAAACCCACAAAATCAAGAAAGTAGGGGTCTTTAAAAACAAGATCGGGTGTCAGTCTGTCATTGTCTTTTAACTCTTTCAGTTCTTGTTTTATCAATTCATCAGGCTTTTTGCTAATGGCGGTACGTTCAAAAAGCATGCTGTCAATTTTCTTTTGTAACGTTTTTACACTCCAACCTTCCATACGACACATTTGAGTATAAAAATTAAGTTTTAATTCGTCTTTAATAGGAATTAGCACTTTAAAATGTGACCAACTTAATTGTCGCCACAAGGTAGCGACAATTTGTTCGTCATCAAAAACCAAGGCAAACTGCATCATTCTACGCAGGCTTTTCTCTTCAAAACTCCTACCATATTGGGCTGTCAATTGTCGTGCCGCTAATACGACAATTTGTTTACCATAATCTGCTCGTTGGTTTGAATGTTTCCTTTTGCATTCTCAATTTTAGAAATATAGCTTTTTTTTTGTTCCCGACTTTTCCGCCAGTTGTTCCTGAGTAAGGTTCGCTTCTTTCCTGGCTTGCTTGAGCATTTCACTCACTATGAACATTTGCGCGTTTTGTTCATATTCATTGCGATTCTCTGTCCCAATTTTACCGTGCTCCACTTCGATTAATTCTTCAAAAGTGGTAATATCCTTATATTTATCCATGGTGATTGTTTCATTCAGAACTTGTGTGGTTGGGCATGATATGTTTTATATAAACAATGTTATTTGATTCATCGTAATCATATATGATATACCAAGTTGTATTTTTATTTCTTCTGTATCTATAAACGGCATCACCAAATTGTTTATGTAATTGTAATTTTGTTTTAGGGTGATAAATCAATTGATCGAGTTTATTGCAGATATTATATAAATCATCTAAATAACCGGATACATGGTCATATTCTAAAGGATGTTTATCCCAAGTTAATAACCCCCAAAATATTTCTATCAAATCATTCTGAGCAGTTTTGCTGTAATAAACCATTTTCCTGACTTCGTTTTTTTAGCTCTTCTTTTATCCCTGAAAAAAACTCATCACCTGTCATGTATCCTCCCGGTGGTTTTTCAAACAACACCACGTTATTATATTTGCTTAATTCATCTTTTACCTGGTTTTCAAATTCGTCACCTGTTAAATATCCTTCTGGTACAACCCCTGTTTCAGCAGTATTTTCAAACTCCACAATCTTATGATGTTTGCGCAATTCCTTGATTAATCGCTTTCCGGTGGGTGTTTTATCGTCTATTTTTATGGTGTGTATCATACTGTTGTTGGTTTAAAACGTTTGAAAGTTGAAGATACAAATATACAACCTTCATGTTGAAATTTCATTCATCGGGATCAGAATTATTTCATTCGCCCGAATCATCGTAATAACCATATTCAGCCGGTTAATGTTTTAATACTGCTTGAATTGAGAGGAAACCCATGAAGCGAATATTTTATTTTATTGTCTTAATCTTGCCAGCTCCGTTTTATAATCTTCAAGTGATAAATTTCCACTTGAGAACTTCAATTCCAAAAGTCCAATTTTCTCAGTTTCGGTCAAAGGTCTCAGGTTAATCATTTCTAAAATTTCATTTTCATCGTGAAGAGGTTCAAGTATATGCTCCTGTTTATTGAAAGCCTCAAAATATCGAATACCGAAAATCCGTTGGGAAGCAGCCTCTATGTGTATAAAGTCAGGATTGGAAGTAAGGCCTTTAGCTGTCACAAAATAACAATCAGGATTAGTGTTGGCGAAATCCTGTAATGCCATATTGACAATTTTATAAGCTGAAAAATAAGCGCCATACATTCCTACCGTTAGAAAGTCCCCTAGCCCACCCATGACTATGGGCAGATTCGGAGCATTCAGTTCGCTTCTGAAAGTCTTCACAATCAATGAAAACTTTTCGGTATATTGACTAGCCTTATCGGGAGTAGCATCATTTTCCCCCTGATGCCATAATATGCCGTCCAACTGACTGGTTTGTTGCGCAAGTTTTGCCTGCATAATGGCGTGTTTGAACAGCATTCCATCAATAGCCCAATCATCTAAACTCGATCCCCCATCGGCGCATGGAATTAAACCTATATCATCCGATTCATTTTTCAACCGCCATGCTCCTGAAAAAGAAGCCGATAGTCCAATTCCCGCATTGGGCCGGTCATAATTTATAGGCTCTACCATGGTTTGCCATCTCCCGTTGCGAAGCATTTTTATATGTTCGTCATATATTGGGGCAACATCTTTCAGGAAACCTCGTCCTGCTATGTTTGATTGACCAACCATTAAAAAAGAATGTATCATTTTTTAAATCCTTATTTCTTAAAGCTATTTTTGAATTGTTTACTCCATTGATGCTGACTGACAATAATCTTTTATAAATTTATCTAAATCGAGTATTTCAATTAATCCATATTTGTGTTCTTCATTTCCACTATTTTGAATATAGAGAAAATCATTACCGCGGTATTTAAAACAGAATCGTAAATAATTTTTTTTGCTTAGAAGCTTTACAAAATATTTCTTTTCATTTTGAGATATATAGAAATCTGCTTTCAGAAAGTTCCAACCACTCACAAAATAAGTAATCTTATCTTGTTTGTTAAAATTATAATTAATTGAAATACCATTATTGTTAGTATTAGCCTCAGTAACACTATCCTGATTTATTATCTCACCCATTATAGTAAAATAATAATTTTTAATGATTATCCGCAATTCACACAGTTATCAATTTTGTCTTGGCGATAAGGGATATGATTAAAATCTGATTTATATTTTGCTGTAACTACCAATAACCTGTCAAAAGGATCCAGCGGGATTCTGATTCG
>CAIYOZ010000387.1 GCA_903927945.1 uncultured Bacteroidales bacterium
CCCGCAGCACGAGGTCGATGCCGAAGCGGCGGATGGCGAGGCAGTAGCGCGAGAGCACGTCCTCGGCGGGGCCGACGAGGAGTTCGAAGCCGCCGCGCTCGGCGGCCGGTCCCAGGACGGCGGCGCTGGCCTCGTTTGAATGGGAGTACTTGTTATTTCTGCAATTAAGAATTAAAGTTTGACATGAAAAAAGGTATAAAATACTTTTACGGCTGAAAATGTGTACCTTTGTTCATTCGGATTGAAATCGATTTTCCCGGCGGTTTTCACAACCCTGAAGATTCAGTTGATCTGAATTATTATTACCCGTGCATGTTTCATCGTATGGACACACCGGAGCCGAAGAATGAGGGGCTTAAAAATCATTCGAACACCATCATATGACAAAAAAGATAGAAAATATCGAACTTGATTTTCTGACCATCGACGATTATCAGGAATTAAAACAGGCTATGATCATTGCTTATCAGGCTATTCCGAATCCTTACTGGGAAGAGCATCAGATTCAGACCTTGCTCGACAAATTCCCCGACGGGCAAATAGCCATCAAGGCTGACGGACATATTGCGGGTTGCGCCCTGTCCATCATCATTGATCACGAACAGTTTGAAGAATTACATACCTATAAAAGAATTACCGGGAATTATACTTTCAATACCCATACCCAAAAAGGGGATACATTATACGGCATTGACGTGTTTATCAAGCCTGAATTCAGGGGACTCCGGTTGGGCAGGCGATTGTATGATTACCGAAAGGAACTGTGTGAAAAGCTGAACCTGAAAGGCATCGAATTCGGGGGAAGGATACCCAATTACCATATTTATGAATCGGAACTGAGTGCCAAGCAATACATTGAAAAGGTGAAGTCACGGGAGATCAGCGATCCGGTGCTGAACTTCCAACTGTCGAATGATTTCTATCCGGTGAGGGTCCTCAAGGGATACCTGGAAGGTGATAAGGCTTCGAGCGACTATGCGGTACTACTGAAATGGGACAACATCTATTATGAAAAGCCGTCAAAAAGGGCGCTGGAAATAAAAAAGATCGTTCGCTTGGGGTTGGTACAGTGGCAGATGCGACCGTACAAAGACATTACCGAATTGATGCAACAGGCCGAATACTTTGTAGACACGTTGAGTGAGTACCACAGTGATTTCGCCTTGTTTCCCGAGTTCTTCAATGCCCCCCTGATGGCTGAATACAACAAAATGTATGAAGCGGAAGCCATACGTAAGCTGGCAGAATATACCCCGCTCATCGTGGAGGAGTTTTCAAAACTATCCATCTCCTACAACATCAACATTATCACCGGAAGCATGCCCGAATTGGTGGGCGATTCGCTTTATAACGTAGGTTACCTGTGCAAGCGCAACGGGTCGGTGGAACGGTTCGAGAAGCTGCATATCACACCCGACGAACTGAAAGCCTGGGGCATGAAAGGTGGTAACACGTTGCAAACCTTTGATACCGATTGCGGTAAAATAGGTATCCTGATCTGTTATGATGTGGAATTCCCCGAACTAAGCCGTTTGCTGGCCGATGAAGGAATGGACATCTTGTTTGTGCCTTTCCTGACCGACACACAGAACGGGTACTCCCGCGTGAGGTATTGCGCCCAGGCAAGGGCTATTGAAAATGAATGTTACGTGGCCATAGCCGGCAGTGTGGGCAACTTGCCCAAGGTTCACAACATGGATATCCAGTATGCACAATCGATGGTATTTACTCCCAGTGATTTTGCATTCCCAACTACAGGTATTAAATCGGAGGCTACACCGAATACTGAAATGATACTGATTGCCGATGTGGACCTGGACCTGATCAGGGAGCTTCACAGCTTTGGGACGGTAAAAAACCTGAAGGACCGCAGGCTTGACCTGTACGAAATTAAGAAGCGCAAACTGCTGAATAAGGTCATGCCGGACAGTTCAAATTAAGAATGGAACGCGGATTAACGCAGATTTAGCGAATAAAGAACGGATAAGAAAAATACTGCGTATTTTGATGAACCCAATAACCTATTAACTAATCAACCAGTCAACTAATTTACTAATTAACCAGTCAACCAATTAACCAATCAACTAAAGAGACAATGTCCGATATAAAGAAAGTACATCCAGCCGAGAAAACCGAATTACATCCCCGCAACAAACACCGGGAGCGCTATGATTTCAAGTTACTGACCAAAACTTGCCCTGAACTGGGGAAATATGTGAAGTTGAATGCCTACGGAGATGAATCGATTGATTTTGCCAACCCAAAGGCCGTAAAATGGTTGAACAAAGCGTTGCTGAAACAGTATTACGGGGTCGATTATTGGGACATACCCACTGGTTACCTGTGTCCACCCATACCGGGAAGGGCGGATTATATCCATCATGCCGCCGACTTGCTGGCAGGCAGCAATAATGGAAAGATACCCACAGGATTCCGGGTGAAATGCATGGACATTGGTGTAGGTGCCAGTTGCGTGTTTCCCATCATCGGGAATAAGGAATACGGATGGTCGTTTATTGGCTCCGAATCGGATCTGGTGGCGATAGAATCGGCCAGCAAAATAGTTAATTACAATGCATTCCTGACACGGAACATTGATTTGCGGGTACAGGAAAATACCAAGGATGTTTTTCACGGCATCATGGAACGCAACGAACCTATCGATATAACCATTTGCAACCCTCCTTTTCACTCTTCCCCGGAGGAAGCACAGGAAGGAACGCTGCGTAAACTGAGCAGCCTGAACCATAAAAAGATTACTACCCCTACCCTCAATTTTGGCGGACAGAACACTGAATTATGGTGTGAAGGCGGTGAAGAACGTTTTGTACGCGACATGATCCGTCAGAGCAAACAATTCGGTTCGAACTGTTTTTGGTTTACTACCCAGATTTCAAAACAATCGCACCTGCCAGGTGTTTATGAAGCATTAAAGAGTGCGGGAGCCGTCGAAGTGAAGACTATTCCCATGGGGCAGGGGACCAAGGTAAGCCGCATTGTGGCCTGGACGTTCCTCAAGAAAGATCAACAGAAAGGATGGATCGAATCAAAGTGGAACACGATATTGCATTAATATCTGAAAACTGGATACATAGTTCACATAGTTACATTGTTCACTTAGTTTTATTCGAACAAACAGGACACATAGTTCACATAGTTACATAGCACACATAGTTTTACTATATTTACCCTGACTTATAGAGTTTAATTTCATCAAAAACTACAGCTTATGAAATTCTTCACTACTTCTCAGATCCGGCAGCTCGACCAGTACACCATCGAGCATGAACCAATAGACTCCATCGACCTGATGGAGCGTGCCGCCGATGCACTCTATTGGTCGTTTATAGGAAATTTTCCAACCCCGGGACCTGTTTGTATCCTGGCAGGACAAGGCAATAACGGTGGCGATGCCCTGGCATTAGCCCGAATGTTATTGAAATCAGGGTATTCCGTCAAGGTTTACCTGGTTCAATCCGGTGCACTTTCACTGGATTGCGAAACAAACCTGCAACGGTTAAATACAGCCTATCCGAATGTACTGACCGAATTAACCGACGCATTTATAGCACCCATCATTACTGATCATACCATTGTGGTGGATGGACTTTTCGGATCGGGACTGAACAGGCCGTTGACCGGTATATTTGCCGAAGCCGTTCGCTGGATCAATCAGTCAGGGTGTCGGGTGATATCCATTGACGTTCCATCAGGATTGTCGGGAGAAGAGAACAAGCTGACAGACAAGCCGGTGATCGTTAAGGCAGACGTGACATTGAGCCTGCAATTTCCGAAGCTGGCCTTTTTTGTGGCTGAGAATGAACAGTATGTAGGGAAATGGGAAATGCCAGCAATTGGAATTCATCCCGAGGCAATAGAAAAAACACCGACTGACTATTATTACCTACAGGAAAAAGACATACAGCCTTTATTGAAAGAACGACGTAAATTCTCGCACAAAGGAACGTATGGGCATGCATTGATTGTGGCAGGAAGCCGTGGAATGGCAGGAGCTTCGGTATTATCATCAAAAGCTGCCTTACGAAGCGGTGCAGGCCTGGTAACAGTTCATGGCCCTGAATCAAACAGAATCATCCTTCAGACAGCAAACCCGGAAGTCATTTTTCAATCCGATGCAAGCGACAATTACATCACCAATTTCGAAGCGCTTGAACCGTTTAATGCGATAGCCATAGGTCCAGGCATCGGCACACACCTTGAAACGAAAGACCTGGTGAATAGGTTCTTAATCAAAATAAATGATCCTTGTGTCATTGATGCCGATGCCCTAAACATCATTTCCCAGCAAAAGGACCTGTTGCAACATATCCCAAAAAACAGTATCCTGACCCCCCACCCCAAAGAATTTGACCGTTTGTTCGGGGCAAGCAATTGTTCGTATGATCGGATTATGCTCGCTCACCAGATGTCGAAAGTCTATGGAGTGATTATCATCCTGAAAATGGCAAATACCTTGATAGCTCTTCCAAACGGAAAACTATATTTCAACAGTACGGGCAATTCAGGTATGGCTACCGCGGGTTCAGGCGATGTCCTTACCGGAGTACTGGTTGGGTTACTGGCTCAGGGTTATTCCCCGGAAGATACTGCAAAAATAGGTGTATACCTGCATGGACATGCCGGTGACCTGACATTGACCACCGAATCAAAGGAATCGCTGCTGGCAGGAGATATTATCTCCCACCTTGGCGAGTCGTTCAGGTCATTCCGTGAAAATAGTCAGTTCAGTTCGATTTAGGAATACAATGATTCCTTACCGACCCCGTCGCGAATAGCGAGGTTTTTGAAGAATTTATTGCACCTTATTACCGGACCCGTCGTGAATAGCGAGGATGTTGAGGAGTCTATTGCACCATATTACCGGCCCCGTCGCGAATAGCGACGGGGTCGTGTTTATGCCAGGTTAGCCCAAGCACTGTCTTCTTCATAATTTTCAACCACATGGGTATCTTGTTTGAAAGAGAAAGTATCCATTAAGTGGGAAATTTCCTGACGCAATAAGGAAACCGCCCCATCAATCAGATCGGCTCTGAATCCGTTCTCACCCATCTTAATCACCAGGTCCATGGAAACAATACGGCTTAATGCCCTTCCAAGTTCCACCAACTTACGTTGGGGCATTTGAAGATCAATGTTGAAGTTGAGCAATTCCTTAATGAAGTCAGCAGCCCGGCTTGTGAGTGGATGATCTTTCAGGAACTGCCATACATTGATTTCCTTTACTGCCTTCATAAATTTCAACAACGATTCCGAAATCTGTGCATACAGGATATCGTTTGCTCCCTCAAAAATCTGGAATGGACGGCTATCCACAATACCACGTCCGGCAATGTGATTTAACTTATACCCTATGGCTCCTACCAGCTGCATCAATGTCTGAGCTGATTTTTGCATCAAGTCGGAAGAAACAGTCTTTATAATATTGGCTTCGAAACCAAAAGGATTCAGGTCGTTCTTAATATCGGCTAATTCACTGCTCTTGGTACATAATGCCGAACAGATCGTATAATTTGCCTGAAGACAAGCTAGTTGTTGTTGAACCTGATCGTATTGAAACAACGTTTTACCACCCACCACGCGGCTTTGGCAATGTGCCAATGCTTCGTCGAGCATGCGTTTTACAAACCCCAGTCCAATGCCCGGGAACTGCATCCGGCTACGGTGCAACAGATCGAGCAGCATTTGAACACCTGTAGTCTTAGGTTCCAGTCGTTGCAGTTTTGGTATCTGTACATTCAGTTTGTTTCTTCCATAGGGAATCTGATAAAGACCCAGGTTTTCAAACACTTCTTCCACGACAATTTTCTGATTGGCAGCACTGCTGTCACAAACGAAGAGATCGACATCGCGTTGAAGATTGCCATTGGTAGCCTGTTTGCGGGCAGTCAGTACCCAATAATCAGCCTGACCGGTGAGCCCTGCCCAATGTTTGGTACCACGTATATGATAATGATCTTTTTCTTCGACATAAGAAGTCTGCATACTGAGCGCATCGCTTCCATAATCGGGTTCTGTGATCATCAATCCGCCCATATTCTGGTTGTTTACAAACCGGTTGAAAATAGGTGCTTTTACATTTTCCTGACCGTATTTTGCTACGGGTTGAAGGAAAAGGGCACTGTTGATACCGATCGTCAACGATAACGCCAATGATTCGTAAGAAGCCGCTGCGAGGAGTGTCAGGTTTTCCTGTACATTTCCTCCCCTGCCACCGTATTCCTTGGGAATACAAAGGGACATGGGATTTGCTGACATAATCTTTTCCAACACTTCTGGTGGTAGACCCCGTTGAATGCTGAGTTGATTGACATCATTTTCTTCATGAAAAACGGTTACCAATGTTGATTTAAATTTGTTTATAAAAGAATCAAATGATTTTTGTTTGGAAACTTTTTCTGGTGGTGAGACAACTAAGTCTGAGGAATTTAGATATGGAATTTGCATTATTTTATTTATAATCATTATGTTATATGAAATTGAGTTTAAACTCCAACTTAGAACAAATCCACCTTTACAATGTTTCATGAATTATAGAAATGATCAATAATTTACTGTATATTATGAATCATTTGATAATTAACTTGGTATAATTCCTACAATTCCGGTTACAAAATGAGTGGTCAATTGTTAGCTTACAGGTGGCTTTGGTTAAACATTCTTATTATTAACTTTTTAATGGGGAAAGAATGAATATTATCCAATAAAAAAGTATTCTTTTGCAATGCATTAATAGACCTATTAAATACATAAATTAAAGATGGATATTAAGAATGAACAAACCACTGAACAATCGATTCTGGAAGTAGCTGAACGACTCTTTCTGGAAAAGGGATTTGCATTGACGTCTACCACTGAGATTGCAAAGGAAGTAGGTTGTAATCAAGCACTCATTCATTATTACTACCGGACAAAAGATAATTTGTTCAATGTGATTTTTGAACAGAAAATTAAATTGTTCTTTCGGGATGTCTTTGAAATGAGAAACATGGGAAACCTGAATTTTTTAGACAAACTGAAATTAATCATTGAATCCCACTTCGATTTGCTGAGGAAAAATCCAAAATTGCCATCACTCATTCTCAATGAACTTTCCCGTCAGCCGGAACAGATTAAACTACTACGCGAGAAAGTGCATGAAATGCCGGAAAAGTTATTTGGGGAGTTGAATGAAGAACTTCAAGCGGAAATTGAACAAGGGAATATCCGAAATGTGAACCTGATCGATTTACTCATGAGCATGCTTTCGTTGAATGTGGCTTTGTTCATCATGTTGCCGGTAATTGAAAAGGCACTTCAGTGGAACGAAACACAGAAAGAATTTATGATTGCCCATCGAAGATCAGAAAATGTAGATTTCATATTAAATAGTATAAGACCATAGAGAAAAAGGGAGAAATTAAGTTATTAAGTTGATTGGTTGATTGGTTGATTAAGGTGATATTGCCTGATAGAATTCAAAAAACCAACTTAATCACCCAATTAACTTAATCACCCAATTAACTAAATTAACCAATTAACCAGGGTTTAAACAATTCGTTAATACTGAAAATTATGCAAGTAACAGTCAATAGAAAGAAATATGTATTTTCACCGGATCCTTCGAGGATAATTGCCCGTTTTTTATATCTGAGCGACGACCGATCGGCTGAACTCATTAAAAAGGTATTGGCAATGCCTGAAAAAGAACTCAAAACTGCCCTGAGTCAATTATTACGGGGTTATTCCAGGCGTCACAGGAACATTTCACACGTATTTGAAAAATACTATAACAGGTTAGAACCAATCTTTGAAAAAATAGGAGTTGACAGGGATCATTTAACTCTGGCACAAAAGACCTTAATCGGGTCGTACTTCACCATGGAATATTCCATTGAGTCAGCTGCTTTTTTTAATCCTTCCGTTGTGGAACATCCCGATCAGTCGGAAACCAGTTCCGATGAGAAAAGGGTTATTTTTAGTTTCAGGGCCACTGGAGAAGGGCACATCTCCTCCATCGTATTCCGTTCGGGAATTCTGGATAGAAACAATAACCTGACTTTAGAGCCTGTTGGGAAAATGTTGGCTGAAGCGGATGTAATTAAACGGAATGTATATTCAAAAAAGACTTTCCAGAAGAAGCTTGATGAAATGCATGACCATCCGAGTGGACCCTATCTCATTGAGAAGCTTGACGAAATGCAGGTTGCTGAAAATATTATAATTCCCGTAGCTATCAATCATCCGGAAGTAGTACATGAACAAAAGCCGGCTGTTTCCCCTGATTTTATTCTGGAAAAACTGGGAGAACATTTTACATACGGCGATTTAATGTTACTTATTAAAAAGGCATCGAAAGATCCGGCTATCACGGAAGATCAAATAATGATCCTCAATCAGATGATGTGGCTGGCTTCCTCGCATTATGAAATTCATTTCTCGATCGATTCAGCGATTTCCGAACGTGTGATCTTCCCCATTTCGGCTACCGAACAAAAAGGGATAGAGGATGCCCGTTTTGTGAAGTTCACTGACGACAATGGTGAAATAACCTATTATGCCACCTACACGGCTTACGATGGCATAACGACCCTTCCCAAATTAATAAGTACCAAGGATTTCTATGATTTTAAAATATTACCCATCAATGGTAAGATTGCCCAAAACAAAGGAATGGCACTTTTTCCCCGTAAAATAAACGGGAAATACGCCATGTTATGCCGGATTGATGGAGTCAATAATTACATTGCCTATTCTAAAAGCATAAATATGTGGAATGAAGCGAAGATTCTCCAAAAGCCTAAATATCCATGGGAACTGGTACAAATAGGCAATGCCGGTTCGCCGATAGAAACAGAAGAAGGATGGCTGGTCATTACCCATGCTGTTGGATCAATGCGGGAGTATTCATTGAGTGCTACATTGCTTAACCTGGAAAATCCTGAAATAGAAATAGGCAGGCTGAGTACGCCATTGATGGTTCCAAATGAACAGGAACGGGAAGGATACGTTCCGAATGTGATCTATTCATGCGGTTCGATCGTTCATAACAATGACCTGATCATCCCGTATGCCATGTCCGATCATTCGTCATCGTATGCTACGGTTGATCTCAAGGAGTTATTAACCACCTTGAAATCTTCAAAAAACAGGTCGTAAACATCTATCAACAAACAGGACTCTCATAAAACATTCTTAATTCCCAGTTGGGACACATGAAAATTATTCCATATGAAAAAACTGATTTTTATCGGCTTATTGGCATTCTTATGTCAATTGCGGCTGAGCTCACAGAGTCTGACTATTGAAACCTGTCAGGATAAAGCCAAAGCAAATTATCCATTGGTAAAACAGTATGGGTTGATTGAACAAACTGCCCGGTATAACCTCAAGAATTCAAATCTGGGTTATGTGCCTCAATTGGCTCTTTCTGCAAAAGGAACCTATCAGTCCGATATCACACAGATACCGGCAGTATTGGGAAATAAACTGGGCGTCAACCTGCCTTCATTACCCAAGGATCAATATCAGGCTGTGCTGGAAGCTTCCCAGGTAATCTGGGACGGTGGGGTTATCTCTTCGCAAAAGAAACTGAACAGTGCCGGTACCGAAATAGATAAACAAAAACTGGAAGTGGACCTGTTTGCATTGAAGGATCGCGTCAATCAGCTATTCTTTGGTATTCTGCTTATCAATGAGCAGTTAAAACAAAATGATATATTAAAAAACGATTTGTTGACCAACTACAACCGGTTAAGTGCATATAAACAAAATGGCATAGCGAATCAATCGGATATCGATGCAGTGAATGTGGAGCAATTAAATGCCAATCAACGGGAAGACGATTTAAAGAGTTCGAGGAAAACATATTTCATCATGCTTTCTGCTCTTACCAACACCACTATCAATGACCAGACAGAATTGATCAAACCTATGGCAGATCTGACCATTTTGAATGATACCACCAATCACCGTCCCGAGCTAAGCCTGTTCGATGCCCAATACAAGATGTACGATAGTCAGAAATCACTTTTATCGGCAGGTAATCTTCCTAAAATAGGTGCATTTATACAAGGCGGTTACGGTCAGCCTGGATTGAATATGTTCAGCATTGGTTTTTCTCCTTTCTATATTGGTGGAATTCGCTTATCGTGGAATATCAGTGGCCTGTACACCCAGAAGAACAGCATGACAAAACTGGATATCAGTAAAAAGACTGTCGATATTCAGAAAGAAACATTTTTATTCAACAACAAACTGGTTACCCGGCAACAGCAAACTGAAATTGAAAAACTGCAATCCACACTATCCAATGATGACGAAATTATCCGGTTGCGACAAAACATTAAAAAGGCTACTACCGCAAAACTGGAAAATGGGACTGCCAACGAAAGTGATTTAATACGGGATATCAATGCCGAGAACCAGGCCAGGCAATTGAAATCACTTCATGACATTCAGCTTCTAATGAATGTATATCAACTTAAAAACAACATAAACAATTGACATTTCAACCCTCTACAATTTATCATTGAAAAAAGAAATTTTATGAAAACAACTCCTGTCATCTTGAATAAGTTCTTTATCTCAGACATAAAATATATGTTTTTAAGTCTGGCCATTCCTCTTATGCTAGCCTCTTGTGGAAAGTCGAAAGATAATTTTGATGCAGCCGGCACCTTTGAAACCACCGAAGTCATTGTCTCGGCAGAAGCTACGGGAAGAATTCTATCCTTCGATATCCAGGAAGGTCAGATATTGAAGGCCAACCAAGTGGTGGGTTCTATCGACAGCGTTCAACTCCACTTACGAAAGATGCAATTGATATCCAATGAAAAGTCAATAGTGGTTCGTCGTCCCGATGTACAAAAACAAATTGCTGCCATTGAACAACAAATTGCCACTGCCAGAACGGAACGTACCAGGGTAGTCAATTTATTAAAAGCCGATGCTGCCAACCAAAAACAACTGGATGATATCAATGCACAAATTCTGGTACTCGAGAAACAACTTGATGCTCAAAAAACAACGTTGGTAACCACTAATCAGGGAATTACAGATGACACGCAGGGGCTGAAAATACAAGTGGCACAGATTGAAGACCAACTGAATAAATGCAGGATTGTAAATCCAATCAATGGAACTGTGCTGGTAAAATATGCCCAAATGGGAGAAGTGGCAGCACCGGGGAAAGCACTTTTTAAGATTGCCGATACAGAGAACATGATCCTGCGTGCTTATGTCACAGCCGACCAACTCACCCAATTGAAAGAAGGTCAAAAGGTGAAAGTTACTGCTGACTTCGGAGAAGATAAATCGCGTTCGTATGACGGCACATTATCCTGGATATCCAGTAATTCTGAGTTTACCCCTAAGACCATTCAAACTCGGGACGAACGTGCCAATCTGGTATATGCCGTGAAAATCAATGTAAAGAATGATGGTTATCTGAAGATCGGAATGTACGGAAATGTGAAGTTTTGAGAACCCCTGACCCCTAAAGGGGGATAAGAGAAAGCCTGGATTTAAGTTGCAAAATAGAATTAAGAATAAAAAGACCCGAATAAAACATGCTGGCAATTGAAGTAAAAAATATAGCCAAGAACTATTCTTCCGAAAAATCGGGTAAATTTATCGGATTGGGAAAACCCTTTTCAGATAACGATACAAGAGTAGATTCCGATACCGGAATTGAAGGGATTAGTTTTGAAGTAAAGAAAGGGGAGATTTTTGGCATAATTGGTCCCGATGGTGCCGGGAAAACAACACTCTTCCGCATCCTGACTACCCTGCTCCTTCCCGATCAGGGCAGTGCCAGAGTGAACGGCTTCGACGTGGTGAGCGAATATAAATCCATACGAAACTGCGTGGGTTATATGCCCGGACGTTTTTCGCTTTATCAGGATTTGACTGTGGAGGAAAACCTCAACTTCTTTGCCACGGTTTTTAATACCACTATTGAAGAAAATTACGAATTGATAAAAGATATTTATCAGCAAATAGAACCTTTCAAGAACCGTCGTGCCGGTAAGTTATCCGGTGGTATGAAGCAAAAGCTGGCCTTAAGTTGCGCCTTGATTCACAAGCCGGATGTACTTTTCTTAGATGAACCTACTACGGGTGTCGACCCTGTATCCCGAAAGGAATTCTGGGGCATGTTGAAAAAGCTGAAAGATCAGGGGATCACCATTTTGGTATCCACCCCTTACATGGACGAAGCAAGTCTGTGCGACAGGATTGCCCTGATCCAGAACGGTCAGTTTCTGAAAATTGATACTCCAAAGGATATCATTAGTCAATATAAAAATAAGCTGTGGGCTGTCAAAAGTGATACCATGTACAAGTTACTAAACGACTTACGTGCTAACGAATTGACAAAGAATTGTTTTGCATTTGGCGATAAACATCATGTATCCATGGATAATGATAAACTGACTATGGATAAACTCAGGGAGGAATTAGGAACACTGGGACATAAGAACCTTGATATCAGAGAGATTGAGCCAACCATTGAGGATTGTTTTATGCAATTGAGTCAGGTATAGATTTTGAATTCCAAGTCATTAAGAAGATAGACAATGAGTAATACAATACAACATAATACGAATAAAGTGATCACTGCGGAACATTTGACCAAGAAATTCGGTCATTTCACAGCAGTCGATGATATTTCCTTTGAAGTGGAACGGGGTGAGATATTTGGTTTTTTGGGTGCCAATGGTGCCGGGAAGACTACAGCCATGCGCATGCTTTGTGGCCTGAGTATTCCCACCTCGGGAAAAGGCTTTGTAGCAGGATACGACATAGGCTCCCAAACTGAGTTAGTGAAAAGAAACATTGGGTATATGAGTCAGAAATTCTCATTGTACGATGACCTGAAGGTATGGGAAAACATAGAACTCTTTGGGGGAATCTATGGTATGAACGATGCTGAAATAAAGGTCAAGACTGATGAACTGATGAAAGTACTGAATTTCGAGAATGAGAGAGACAAACGTGTGGGATCGTTGCCGTTGGGATTCAAACAAAAACTGGCTTTTTCGGTATCCATTTTCCACAGTCCGCAAGTTGTATTCCTGGACGAACCTACCGGTGGTGTTGACCCTATCACACGCCGGCAGTTTTGGGAATTAATTTATGATGCCACCTCAAAGGGAATTACCGTGTTTGTCACCACGCATTATATGGACGAAGCCGAGTATTGCAACCGGGTATCCATTATGGTGGATGGAAAAATCGAAGCACTCGATTCCCCGAAGAACCTCAAAACACAGTTTAATGCAACCAGCATGGAGGAAGTCTTTCAACAACTTGCCCGTAAATCTACCCGTAAAGCCGATTAAAAATGAAGCAATTATTATCATTTGTACAAAAAGAATTCCATCATATCCTGCGTGATAAAACCACCATGATGATTTTGCTTTTGATGCCCATCATTCAAATCATCTTATTCGGTTTTGCCATTACCACCGAAGTAAAGAACACGCAGGTAGCTGTCCTTGCTCCAACAAATGATGAGGCAACACAACGAATCACTGACAAGATAAATGCCAGTGCCTACTTCGATGTTGTGGACAGAATTCACAACACCAATGAAATCCTGCCCATTTTCAGGGATGCTAAAGCAAAACTGGTGGTCGTTTTCGAAGATCATTTCGCTGAAAAGCTACGGCATACCGGTACGGCTCACATTCAACTCATTGCCGATGCCACCGATCCCAATGCAGCTACTTCCTTTTCTTTTTATGCCAACAATATTATCATGGACTATCAAAAGGAATTGATGGCTCAAAAAACGAATCCTTATCAGATCAGGCCCGAGATCAAAATGCTCTACAACCCTCAAATGCTTGGTGCCTTCAACTTCGTGCCCGGAGTATTGGGTATGATCATGATCCTGATTTGTGCCATGATGACTTCCATTTCCATTGTGCGGGAAAAAGAAAAGGGAACTATGGAGATTCTATTGGTTTCGCCCATGAAACCGATCTATATTATTCTCTCGAAAATCACTCCTTATTTCGTGTTATCGTGTGTGAATTTTGCCACCATTATGTTGCTCTCGGTATATGTGCTCAAGGTCCCTATTGCAGGTAGTTTCTTAAGTCTGGTGGCCGTTTCGTTGCTCTATATCTTTGTTTCCCTGTCGCTAGGACTGCTGGTTTCTACCTTGACCGACTCCCAGCAGGCAGCCATGTTGATATCGGGCATGGGTCTGATGATTCCGGTCATGCTCCTTTCGGGAATGATCTTCCCCATCGAAAACATGCCGGTACCGCTTCAATGGGTTTCGAATATTATCCCTGCAAAATGGTATATATCAGCCGTTAAAACCATCATGATCAAAGGCCTCGGAATCTCGGCCGTGTTGAAAGAAGTTAGTGTGCTTATCCTCATGAGCCTGGTATTGATTGGGATTAGCCTGAAGAAATTTAAAATCAGGTTGGAATAGAATTCAATATTAAAACTCTTCAGTTGGTAATTCGCGTTTGAATAGTGGTCGATTAACACACAATATTATGATAAAATATCTTCTTAGAAAAGAATTTAAGCAAATACTCCGGAATCCGTTTCTTCCGAAAATGATTTTCATATTTCCGTTCATGGTCTTGATGGTTTTCCCCTGGGCAGCCAGTTATGAAATCAAAAGCCTGAATCTATGTGTGATCGACAATGACCACTCCACCTTTTCGCAACAAATGATCCAAAAGGTCATTTCGTCGAATTATTTCAAACTGACTGATGTATCGTCCAATTACAATCAGGCCCTGAAAAGTGTAGAAAAGAACCAATCGGATATGATCCTTGAAATCCCGGTCGATTTTGAGAAGAACCTTAGTAATGGTCTGGGCGCTAAAGTAATGGTTTCGGCTAATGCGGTGAATGGAATGAAAGGTGGGATTGGAATGACCTACCTGGTAAGTATCATTGCGGACTATAATGTAGGGATTATTCAAAAGCTATTGCCCGGAGGTGCGGGAGATAATTCTTACTCCACCATTCAAACAGATACCCTCTACCAGTTTAACCCTCATCTGAACTACCGGGTCTTTATGGTTCCGGCCTTGCTGGTGATGCTGCTGACGATGCTCTGCGGTTTTTTACCCGCCATTGCCATTGTATTTGAAAAGGAACTTGGGACCATGGAGCAGATCAATGTTAGCCCTGTCCCAAAGACGACGTTTATCCTGGCTAAATTAATCCCTTTCTGGACCATCGGATTTATTGTCATTACCATTGGTTTTATCATAGCCTGGCTGGTATACGGATTAATCCCGGCGGGTCATTTTTATACCATTTATTTTTTCGCGGCCATCTATATTCTTATTGTTTCAGGCCTGGGGATCGTGATCTCCAATTATGCCTCTACCCTGCAACAGGCCATGTTTATTGTATTTTTCTTTGTCCTGATATTCATCATGTTGAGTGGCCTGTACACCCCCATCGACAGTATGCCTGAATGGGCAAAATGGGTGGCCGCATTCAATCCGTTGAAATACTTTATGGACGTTATGAGGTCGGTATATCTGAAGGGGAGCAACACATTGCAAATGACTAAACAGTTGGGAGCATTGCTCAGTTTTGCAGTGGTTTTCAATACCTGGGCGGTATTAAGCTATCGTAAAAAGAATTAAACCATTTCATTTGACGAATCTAAAAAGGCTTTCAACGCCTTTTTCACCGATCCATGAACCAGCAACAGGTTCCGGGCATGAATGTATTCCATGTCTGTTTCGTCCATGATCATCCGGGTTCCGCGGTCAATCAGCTTGGCATTGGCAAGTTGCATATTTACCATTTTATTGCCTTTCACCCGTCCCAATTTTATCATCGTCACCGTGGAGATCATATTCAGCACGAGCTTCTGGGCAGTCCCCGATTTGAGTCGCGTGCTCCCGGTAATAAACTCCGGTCCCACAATTACTTCAATTTGAATCTCTGCTTCCTGGGCAATCGGGGAGTCGGGATTGCAGGATATGGAAGCTGTCAGCATCCCATGTTCACGGGCACTTCGCAGGGTTCCCACCACATACGGGGTGGTGCCCGAAGCAGCTATGCCTATCACGGTGTCCGTTTCATTTACTTTATACGACAGCAGTTCCTCCCAACCCGTTTCCGAATCATCTTCAGCATTTTCAACGGGACTACGCAATGCCTTTTCACCACCGGCTATCAACCCTATCACCAAATGCGCAGGCATGCCAAAGGTGGGTGGTATTTCCGAGGCATCCAGCACACCCAACCTTCCGCTTGTTCCGGCACCCATATAGAATATCCGTCCGCCAAGCTTCATCCGAACCACAATTTTCTCCACCAGCTGCTCTATCTGTGGGATCGTTTTCTGAACTGCCAGGGCTACCAGCTGATCTTCCTCGTTCATTTCAAGGAGTAATTCTCCCACAGACTTTTTATCCAGGTTATCGTGCAGAGAGTTTTGTTCGGTGATTAATAAAAAAGAACCCCCGACCCCTAAAGGGGGGTAAGAGTTGGCTCCGGAATTTGAATTGTCTCTTTTTTTTGACATAACTTATTTACAACCAGATATTAGTTCAACCATTTTACATACCATGGGCTCTTTCTTATCCCCCTTTAAAGGTTAGGGGTTCTTATCTTGTATGAAATCTCACCAACCCGTCCATCGGGCTTTGCACAATTTCTTTAATCTCGATCCTTCGTTCCGAAGCCACTATTTCCAGGGTATCCCTGAAATAATGCGCCACCGAGCCTACAAAACCCACGGGCATGTCCTCAATTGGGTATTGAAGCACATTGCGCACAAAAAATGCATCAAAGCTGTCGAACACTATGTTGAATATGGATGGTTCTTCCAGGTTTTCCAGTAAGAATGGGGTAAATTGTGCCAGGAAACGGTTCGGAAATGGTTTTTTATAGACGTTTTCGAGTATCAGTTCCGGGGTAAGTTCATACCGCTTCAGGAACTTTTCCTTCAGTTCCGCCGGTAGTTGATTCTTCAGGCAATCGGCTGTCAATAGTTTTCCCAGCACTGCCCCACTCCCCTCATCACCCAGGATGTAGCCTAACGGGGATACATTCTCCACAATTTCTTTCCCGTCGTACAGGCATGAATTTGAACCGGTCCCCAGGATACAGGCAATACCTTTTTCATGCTGAAACAACCCACGTGCCGCACCCATGAGGTCGCTCTGAATCTCGATTATGGAATTGGTAAAGAACCTGAGTAACCCCCTGCTGACCAGTATTTTTTTATCAGGGAAAGCACATCCGGCACCATAAAAATAAATCCTGTCAATGTCCATGGTTGCCAAATTAGGCAGCAACTGGCTATCAATCAATGAAATGATTTCCATATCCGTCTGATAAAAAGGATTGATGCCGTCGGTCATCACTTCACCCACGACTTCCCCACCCTTTACCAGGCACCAGTGCGTCTTGGTGGAACCGCTATCGGCGATCAACATCGCTCCCATATTCCTTGAATACGAGGTTACAGGCACTTCATTTTCATTCATCATCTTTGTTTTTTTTATCCTTAACTGTCACATGACAATACAAAGATAGGATTTATGAAGTTTCTAACAAAAGTTGTGTGGTTTTTTTATCAGGACTTATGAGTCAAAATTTCCTCAGCTCGTTAATGATTCAGTCCTTTTTATTGGGCTCTCTTTCAATAGCCCTATAGGTTTGCTCCGTAGTTGGTTCACATCCCATTTTTTCATAATCCATATATAATCCATATATGATCCATATATGATCCATATATGATCCATATATAATCCATCCATATTTAGATATGGATTATATATGGATAATTTATGGTTTTCTAATTATTTATTTATCAGTATACCAAAAATGGAGTGTGAAGGTTATCTGAATCAAAAGTGGAGGAAGACCGCAATTAAACATTATTATTACATTATCATAATTGCATTCAACGACAACAGAACTTCATTGGGGTATACAAGTTCCCAATCAGGCATTCAAACTTCAGCAACAAACATCTACTTGTTCAACTGACAAAGATAGCTGAGTAAACTAAAAAAGTTATATAGCCTATTTATCGGGTATTATTGAACCCCATTTAGCCTTGTATTTGAAAATTTAGTCGTATTTTTGACATCTGAAAACAATTACTCCAACCAAATGAAACAACTCAATTGCTTTGTAGTTTGCAACGACACCATTCAGGCCGAAAAAACGGTACAACAACTGGCACTATCGCCCCTAGTCAATCATATTTATCTCCTGGTAAAAAAGGGAACTGAAATCAAGTTGGAAGGATGCCTGACCCTGGAGGTTGATTCGATACAGAGCAGCGAAACGATCAGGAAGATAGCCGAAAAATCGGATACCCCCTATTCGTTGATATACACCAAGGAAACCATCCTCGAACCGGGGCAATATGCGTTGGAAAGGTTCTTTCATATTGCGGAGAGTACCGGGTCAGGATTGGTTTATTCGGATTATTATCAGATCGCCGGTGGAGTCAGGTCGGGTTTGCCACTGATTGATTATCAGGAAGGGAGCCTGCGGGATGATTTTAATTTCGGATCCCTGCTGTTTTATGATGCGGAATGCCTGAAAAAGGCAGTTGCTAATACAAATGCCACTTACCGGTTTGCGGGACTGTATAACCTCCGGCTAAAAGTATCGCAACAGGCAGAATTGCTCCACATCAACGAATACCTGTATGCGGAAGTAGAATCGGACTTGCGTCAAAGTGGTGAAAAGCAGTTTGATTATGTCGATCCCAAAAACCGGACGGTTCAGGTGGAAATGGAAGCTGCTTGTACGGACCATTTAAAGAAAATCGGCGGTTACCTGGCACCGGACTTCAAGTCAATTGCATTCGACGAAAGTCATTTTCCGGTGGAAGCTTCGGTGATTATTCCCATTAAAAACAGGGTCCGAACGGTAGAGGATGCCCTGAAATCGGTTTTGATCCAACATACTGACTTTAAATTTAACCTGATTATTGTCGATAATTATTCGACGGATGGGACATCCGAAATCATTGAGAAATATGCATCCTTGGACAATCGTGTCATTCATGTTATCCCCGGACGAACCGACCTGGGTATCGGGGGTTGCTGGAATGCTGGCGTAGACCATGCTGATTGTGGTAAATTTTCAGTACAGTTGGATAGCGATGATGTGTATCAGGACGAAAACACCCTTCAAACGATCGTGAATGCCTTCTACGAACAAAACTGTGCCATGGTGATCGGGTCTTACACCATGACCAACTTCAACATGGAGACCATACCGCCTGGACTGATTGACCACCAGGAATGGACACCCGAAAACGGACGGAACAACGCCATGCGCATCAATGGGTTGGGTGCGCCTCGAGCATTCTATACTCCGGTACTTCGGGATATCAAAGTTCCAAATACCAGTTACGGGGAAGATTATGCGCTGGGGCTACGCATCAGTCGCGAATATCAGATAGGCAGGGTGTATGAATCACTGTACCTGTGCCGCCGGTGGGAGGACAACTCGGATGCCTCACTCGATGTAGTAAAAATGAACGGGTACAACCTGTACAAAGATAAGATCAGGACGATAGAATTGAAAGCAAGAAAAAGAACCCCTAACCCCTAACCTGGACAAGCCAGAATAAGAATAGCACGCGGATAAACGCTGATGTAGCGGATTAAAAACGGATAAGAAAAA
>CAIYOZ010000388.1 GCA_903927945.1 uncultured Bacteroidales bacterium
GTCAAAAACAGAGCGGCGTCCTTTATAAAGGGGGGGTCAAAATTTAACCGGCGAAAACAAGTAGCAATCCATCTGTCATTCTTTTTCCCAAACTTTATAAATATAATTAGAATGTCTGCAACGAATTTATGTCCCAATTGCTGAACCATAAAAAAATAAAACAAACGGAAATTAAGTTAGTGATTAATTCATACGCATTTTCTGCATAAACAATGTGGCTGTGGAATTTTTCCATTCGGAATAACAGGTACATAACGTAACTATGATTACTATGAACTCGATATATACCGCACGGAAAATAGGGAAAATAGAAGGAAACAATGGGAAATCGGTCAATCACCCTTCCTTCAATTTGTGATGGTAAAGTAATTACCCGGCAAGGTGGGTACAATTATCAGGATTTGCGGCCTTAAGCTGTTGGATGGTTGCTTCGCAGCAAAAATTTTCGAATGGCCAGAAAACATGCCGCATACATCATTTAGAGTGTCGCGGATTAAGTCTACGTATGACGGTTGAATGTACCATATTGCATTAAAAGATATTCCGTGTGTTTGAAAATTCGCTGTTTATCCGAATAATTTTGCTATATTATGGCAGATAAATGTAAAAAAGATTTGTGTCTTTGCCATGGATAAATTCTTATAAAATAATGAAGGCACTCATTTGTTCGTAAAGCTTGGTTCCCGGGTCCTGGTCTGGACAAGCTGATCCACGATTTTATACCTGTTTCCGTTAAAATAATTGACATATACGATTATTTTATCGGTTCCTTTTGTCCCTTGGAATGTTACTATCTCATTCTTTACCGGGTTTAACTTCTGTGTCATCATTTTCCCGTCTGATCCGGTAAAAACTACGTCGATGTACTTTACCTGGACCTGCCCGTTCCCTCCGGCAAAAGTTACATCAAGTGTATTATAAATGGGATCTTTCTCTGATACACTTACAATCACTGCACTTTCCATTGGGATTGCATCCGTCGGACCGGTAGTTAAGGAGTTCGCTGATATGGCGGGGATCAAACCTCCATTCGGGACGGGGAGATTATTGCATCCCGCTGAAAGCACAAAGGCTCCAACCAGTAGAATTACTAACACTATGGTTTTCATGAGACTAAATACATACAGTAGCCTCTATTAAATGTATGTTCGAATTGTTTTTCCAAATTTTGCAACGATCGGTTAGAGGGATATATCCTTGCATTAGATAGAGATCGTATCTGTCTGATGGGTATTTTCACCTGTCAGGAATATTTTATACCAAAAATTCATATCAGGGATCAGGTGTTGAAACCAAACATGATGAACGATGTAAAAATTAGAGATGAGAAATCCGTTAGTGCTAATGCACATGACACCGCACAAACTATGTCCAAAGATCCGGAAGTGAAACAGCAGCATGTTCCGGGTGGTGGGAAAACCGATTATAGTACGCCCCTTTCCGGTGATCCACCGGTTGAGGAACATGACATGGACAGCGATATTACCACTTCGATAGGCCATGTGAAACTCACCTGCCCCCAGTGTGGAAAATTAACCATTTCTGTAGAAATCCCTGATAAATATGAAGCCTGGATTAAATGCTCATCATGCAATTTTTTTATGGGGATGAGTAATGAGGACTGGCACCGTATGAAGAACAGTCCCAATATTAATGAAAAAATTAAAAAAATGGCGAGGAAACAAGAATTATTGAAAGCATAATCAAGAAATAGTTCCCCGCCCAAATCACTGGATGATCTGTATCAAAGCAGAGAGACAGCAAATTGGACCTGTTCAAGGAACACCTGCGTCAACGTCTCGAGGAATTCCCCTGCTCATCTCAGTCAGGCTCCTTGAAGAGACACGAAGTCAGGGATATGTGAGACAGGGGTATTTTTTATTCATGGACTGCCTCAAAACGGCATGTATGGCCCTTCTATGACTAAGTCTCCACTAAGCTGAATAATCATTAATGGAGTTCTGGGTGATATCGTTCGAAAACGTGGAGGTTGGTATAACACCGAGATAGTCAGGTTCGGGTCCAGGTTGATCGTGTCTTCTGGTGGGGCATAAAAATGACCAAGGGGATTAAAGTAACTGGCAAATCCTACGTTCAAAGTAGGTCTTTTATGGGAGTTTGGAAAAAGATAACCCCAAACAAAGCCCCTGTATTAGTTTGATTGGAATAAAATCGCCAAAAATAGACTTATTCATCATTAAAACCAATCGGGGCTAAATGCGGGCGATTTAAACGAACGAGAACGGGGTCAAATAGTTAAGGTGGGGTGTTTATACCTATGGAATGAAGTTGACCTGTTAATTCGGGCGTAAAATAGAGGAATTTACTCTTCAATCGATTTTGCAAGAATAACAATCACTTTTTTCCCGGCCCAGGATTTAGGGACGAACACCCTTGCAGATGTGCCTGCGTTGGTCGCTTCTTTCTCCAGTATCGAATATCCAGATATGGTGAATGATTGTTTTTCCATAACAGTAA
>CAIYOZ010000389.1 GCA_903927945.1 uncultured Bacteroidales bacterium
ATTAGCAGGAGGTTCAGGCACACGCTTGTATCCTATTACCAAAAGTATTTCCAAACAAATCATACCGGTTTACGATAAACCCATGATTTATTATCCCTTGTCAGTGTTAATGCTGGCCGGAATTCGTGAGATATTGATCATTTCAACACCCCAGGATATTCATCTATATGAAAACCTGCTTGGTAATGGCGATGATCTTGGAATAAAACTGGAGTATGCCATTCAACCATCACCCGATGGGCTGGCACAGGCATTTATTATCGGCGAGGAATTCATTGGCGATGATAACGTCTGCATGGTATTGGGAGATAATATATTTTACGGTTATGACTTCTCCCGCACACTGCGTGAAGCTGCTACCTTAAAAGATGGTGCCGTTGTTTTTGGATACTATGTGAACGATCCTGAGCGTTATGGTGTGGCTGAATTTGATGCAACAGGTAAAGTACTAAGCCTGGAAGAAAAACCTACTGAACCTAAGTCAAATTACGCGGTTACCGGTTTGTATTTTTACAGCAATGACGTAGTCAAGAAATCAAAAGCATTGAAACCTTCCAAACGTGGAGAATTAGAGATTACTGATTTAAATCGCGTTTACCTGGAAGAAGAACGCTTAAGTCTGAAAATGATGGGTCGTGGCATGGCATGGCTCGATACGGGAACACATGACAGTTTGCTTGAAGCTTCAAATTTTATCGCTACCATTGAAAACCGTCAGGGTCTCAAAGTGGCTTGCCTGGAAGAAATAGCTTACCGCTATGGTTATATTGACCGCGAACAGTTACTTAAACTAGCTGAACCTCTGAAGAAAAGCCATTACGGTGAATATCTGATTAAGATTGCTCACGAGAAAGTGGGTCTGATTGGTTGATATTTATTGAGTAAATGGTTAATTGAGTTAATTAGTTAATTGGTTTAAATAGGGATAATCGTAATTGGTTATTAACTTATTTAACTCAATCAACTTACTCAACCTAGTAAACTCAATCAACCAATCAACCAATTAACCAATTAACCAATCAACCAACCAACCAATTAACCAATTAACCAATTAACCAATTAACCAATTAACATGGACATTATAAAAACACCCATATCCGATTTGCTCATCATTAAACCTCGTGTCTTTGCCGATGCACGGGGCTTTTTTTGTGAAACCTACAATGAAAAAAGCTACAGCGAAGCAGGTATTGATCTGCTTTTCTGTCAGGATAATCAATCAAAATCTTCATACGGTGTGATACGTGGATTGCATTATCAACTGAATCCACAAAGCCAGTCGAAACTGGTTTCTGTTGTACAAGGTTCTGTTTGGGATGTAGCTGTCGATCTACGGGCTTCGTCTCCTACTTTCGGACAATGGTATGGTGTAGAGCTTACGGAGGAAAATCATTTGCAGTTTCTCATACCACAGGGATTTGCACATGGCTTTTCGGTCTTGACCGAAACAGCTGTCTTCTCCTATAAATGCGATAACTTCTACAGCCCTTCTCTCGAGCGTGGTATCATGTACAACGATCCCACCCTGGCTATCGACTGGAAAATACCGTCAGATAAAGCAGTTATTTCGGAAAAGGATTTGAAGCATAACTTATTTATTGATGCCGATAAGAATTTTTGACGAATGTTAAATCGTTAAATAGAAGAATTTTTAATAATAAAGATTATTTATCAATATAAATAGGTAAGATAAAGAGAGTGAATATTTAAACGTGTGATACTTACCTCTTACCTCTTACCTCTTACTTACTTTTATAAAGATATGACAACTATCCTCATCACCGGCAGCCACGGGCAACTGGGCAATGAAATGCAACAGGCAGCCAACCGTTATCCACAATTCAACTTCCTCTATACCGATGTGGAAGACCTTGATATCTGCGATAAAGCGGCTCTCTGTACCTATATAAAAGCTAATAAAGTAAACGTTATTGTCAATTGTGCGGCTTATACGGCAGTGGATAAAGCCGAAGATGATGTGCAGTTATGCTATAAGATAAACAGTGACGCTGTTCGTAATATCGGGGAAATAGCTACTGAAAATGGTTTGAAAGTAGTGCATGTTTCCACCGATTATGTATTCGACGGCACGAACTATTTACCTTATTCAGAAGATCAGGCGGTTTGTCCGGCCACTGTGTATGGCAAATCGAAACTGGCTGGCGAACAGGCCTTATTTGAAAGTTGCAAGCAAGCGGTTATTCTGCGTACTGCCTGGCTTTATTCCTCGTTTGGCAACAACTTCGTAAAAACAATGATGAAACTAGGTACTGACCGCGATTCGTTGAATGTAATCTTTGATCAGATCGGTACGCCAACGTATGCTGCAGACCTGGCAGATACTATTCTGAAAATTATAAGCCACGAAACTTTTGTTCCCGGTATCTACCATTTCTCCGACGAAGGGGTATGCAGTTGGTATGACTTTACAAAGTCCATTCACCGCGTTGCAGGCATTATCTGTGATGTGCATCCCATCGAAACGAAGGATTACCCTGCCCGAACACCAAGACCTCATTACAGCGTCTTAAACAAAGCCAAAATTAAATCAACCTATGGTATTTTCATTCCTCATTGGGAGGAAAGCCTGGAGAAATGTATTGGTGTACTTAAAGGTTAATTAGTTGATTAAGTTAATTGGTTAATTGGTTAATTGGGGTCGAATAGGGTTAGTAGGGTTAGTTGAGCTGAATAGCATGAGCAAGTTGAATATATTTTTTATCATCCCACAAAATCTCAATATCTCACTCTTAACATCCCTTTAGGGGCTTGGGCGGGATGTTAAATAATGAAAACTATTTTGGGTACTTCGTACTCCCATGGTTATCCGGGTGTTGTTTTTGAG
>CAIYOZ010000390.1 GCA_903927945.1 uncultured Bacteroidales bacterium
TATCGGCAACACTCGGAGTAAAGGCTGGTGATAGTGTATTGCCGTTTGTAAATGTTCCTGTTCCGCTGCCGGACCACGAAATCAGTGAATAATTTGCAGCCGAAGCACGTATACGGAGGTGCAACGGGTGGATTGATGGATGCTGTGGCAGAAGGCGCTCAAAGTGAAAAAGGGGAAATAATCGGAGTGATTTCAAAAGCGATTATAAACATGAAGCGTCAAAGCGATCTGCCCACTGAACTTATCGAGGTTGAAACGTTGAGTGACCGGAAAACATTGATAAAAAATCTCACTGATGTATTTGTGGTTCTTCCCGGAAGTTATGGAACACTGGATGAAATGTTGGATATAATCGCATCCGGTGTGGTGGGTGAACATAAGAAACCGCTCATCATCATCAATCAGGATGGCTTTTACGATTTATTTCTCAATCAAATAAATTTTATGCGAAGTGAATGTTTCATTCCGGTGGATGAAAAATACAAGCCATTCATAGTACAGGATTTGAATCACTGCATGGAGTTAATTAATTTATCAACTAAAAACTCATAATTTTAATATACTATGAATCTTTTTTGGAAAAAACTATTTGGAGGCATCACTCCTACGGCAAAACTTGAAAGATACGAAGCTGATCTTGTGAAAGCGATGAATCGATACGCGGAGGTGGAGAAATCGGTTGAACTTGCCGAATACCGGAAACTCTTTCATGTAGTCAAATCGGCAAGTTTTCAGGAGAATAAAAAGATTCTAAAGAACCGCAAATATAAAGACACAGAGGAATACCGAAATTCAAGGAAGTGCAAGAAGCTTCAGAATTCTCCGGCTATACGCACGTATTACGAGGTACTTAGTTCTGATCTGCTTAAGCAATATACTGCTTTTAAATTAACTCCCGATTATGAATTATTGGGAGATATGAAAAAAGTAAAGACTTCGGATACGCTTATGAAATTCAGGCAATTCGAACACTCAAAGGCTTACAAAACCTATATACGCTTTCATGATTCGTATATTATCAAGGAATTTGAATTGTTGAAAACAAAAGTTGCATCCCCTGAATTCAAGAAAGCAAATGAATTCTGGGCAAATCAATCACGTTGGCATAATACACCTGAATATGCACAACAAGAACGATTTTATGAGCTTGCCAAGAATCCGGACATTGTGTTCTATGAAAATGAAAAACCTCAACGATTTGAGAAGTTCCGTTCATTAAAAATGTCATTTCAGGATGAATTTGAATGGAATACCCTGGACAAATCACATTGGGACTTTGGTTTTCATTATAAAAGCGATAAACTCATAGGAGATCATTCGTATAGTAATGAAAAACAAGCTAATCATTCGGGAAAGAATGTCTCGGTGGTCGATGGTATTTTAAAACTGACTACTAAACACGAGAAAGTAGTTGCGAGAGCCTGGGATCCAACTAAAGGATTCATTGATAAAGAATTCAATTACACTTCAGATATTCTTCAGACAGCCGATACCTTTCGTCAACGTGGTGGGGTTTTTAGTGCAAAAATACGTTGTAAGGGTGGAGATATCCAACATGCCTTCTGGTTAGGAGCTGAGAGTAAATTGCCACACATCAAGATATTTCATTTTAATGGCAAAACAATATCCTTAGGGAATGCTAATAAGAATTTGTTTGATGGCATAAAAATAAAAGGGATAAATGCTGCTCAATTCTATATTTACACGCTCATTTGGTCGGATAAAGAATTAATCTGGATGATCAATGATTATGAAGTTTATCGAACAGCCAGCAATATACCATCAGATTCAATGTATCTGGGATTCAATTCATTTATTTCACAAAACCAAAAAGGAAGCACCGGAAATCTGGAAGTAGATTGGGTTCGTACCTATACAACCGTTTAAATTATTGAAATTTGAAGATGATCGAACCGTGTAAAATAAACGTTCTCAATCGCTTCGATATTGGTGGAAACAACCGGTTTGTGCTTATTGCAGGACCGTGTGCCATTGAATCGGAAGAAATGACCATGGAAGTGGCCAAAACTCTCAAAGAAATATGTGAAGAATTACATATTGATTTAATTTTCAAATCGTCATTCGACAAAGCTAACCGTTCATCCGTTCAATCTCCCCGTGGAGTAGGCATGCAACGAGGCCTTCAAATACTCCAACGTGTCAAGACAGAATTAAACTTACCTATCGTCACCGATGTTCATGAAACCTGGCAGTGTGAAGAAGTAGCACGAGTGGCAGATATGCTTCAGATACCTGCATTTCTATCCCGTCAGACTGATTTACTGGTAGCTGCTGCCAAAACAGGTAAAATTGTCAATGTAAAAAAAGGGCAGTTCATGGCACCCTGGGATATGAAGAATGTAATCGACAAATTACGGGATTCAGGGAATGAAAACATCTTGCTGTGCGAACGAGGTTCAAGCTTTGGGTACAACAATCTGGTAGTGGACATGACAGGGCTTGTTGAAATGAGGAGTTACGGGTTTCCCGTAGTATTCGATGCTACCCATGCTGTTCAAAAACCGGGTGGTCAAGGCACATCAACCGGAGGTAACCGTGAAATGGTACCATATTTAATGCGGGCAGCATTGGCCATAGGAGTTGATGCGATATTTGCAGAGGTACATCCTGATCCAGAACATGCTTTCTCTGACGGACCGAATCAATTATACCTATCCGACATTCGTGAAATACTTCAACAGGCTATTTTAATTGACAATATCACCAAAAACCTGTCAGCTGATTACAAACATGAAGCAATAATTCACGAAACCAAGAAACCTGAAGACAAGACAATAAAGCTTTTCCTGACTGATGTGGATGGTGTATTGACGGATTCAGGGATGTATTATTCAGAGTTGGGTGACGAATTAAAAAAGTTCAATACGCACGATGGGATGGGACTTCGACTAATAAGTCAAAAAGGAATAAAAACCGGTATTGTCACTTCCGAAGATACGAAACTGGTGGAACGTAGATCACAAAAGTTGAAACTGGATTATTTATACCAGGGTAAACACGAAGGTGGTAAATTGGGTTCCGTAAAAGAAATATGCGAGAAGGAAGGAATTACGTTGAATGAAGTAGCCTATATCGGAGATGATGTAAATTGCTTTGAATTGCTTTCCTCGGTAGGTATCGCTGCTTGTCCTGCAGATGCGCTGGACATCATTAAGAACATACCAGGAATTATTCAAATGAAGAAAAAGGGTGGTGAAGGTTGTGTGAGGGAATTTGTAGAAATAATAATGAATAAATACTGCTGAAGAAAGACGATATGAATTTTACAGAGCGAAGCAAAGAGATATTTCATCAGGAAATAACTGAATTACAAAAACTGGCTGATAAGATAGGACCGGAAATGAACGAAGTTGTCGAATTGATTTATTCCTCAAAAGGCAAGCTGGTGATCATGGGAGTTGGAAAAACCGGGATTATTGGGCACAAAATATCTTCTTCATTGGCTTCAACCGGTACACCCTCCATTTTTGTGAACGCTTCAGAAGCCATGCACGGTGATTTAGGGATGGTTAATAAGGATGACATTGTTCTGTTGATTTCAAACAGTGGAAGTTCCTCGGAGATACTAAATGTAGTTGCCCCTCTCAAAAAAATAGGCTGCTCACTGATTGCCATGACCGGCAATATTAAATCGGCATTGGCAAAAGAAGTCTCATTGATTCTGAATGTCAGTGTTTCAAAAGAAGCTTGTCCTCTTGGTTTAGCTCCTACAACTTCTACAACAGCTACGCTGGTTATGGGGGATGCACTGACTATTTGCCTTATGGAGCGTCGTGGGTTTAAAGCTGAAAACTATGCACTTTATCATCCCGGGGGAGCATTGGGTCGTCGGTTGATATCGCAAGTGAAAGATGAAATGTTTACTGATGTTCCTAAAGTTTACGAAACTACTCCGTTCAGGGATATCATTTATGAGGTAAGCAAGAAAAGACTCGGAATGACCATGGTCTATGATTCAAACGAACAGGCTATAGGAATTATTACTGACGGAGATATTCGTCGGGCTATACAACGTTTCGATGAAATTAAGCAACTTACCGCTGCTAATTTTATGACTCACGGATTCAAAAAGATTGCTCAGGAGGAATTATTGACAGAAGCCCTGGAAATGATGGATTTAAATAAAATAACAACTTTGACGGTCATTGACAATGCTGATAAAGTAGTAGGCATTCTATCCATTCATAATATTATTGATTTTAGAAATCTGACTCATTGAGATTCAAAAAAATATATATTGAAATAACAAATAGCTGCAATTTCGATTGCAGTTTTTGTTTTAAGACAACCCGACAAAAGAAATTTATGTCGGTGGAGGAATTCCGGTTGATTGTTGAGAAAATCCGTCCGTTTACTAATTATATTTATTTGCATGTATTGGGAGAACCTCTTTTACATCCTCAATTAGATGAAATACTAACGATTGCTGAAAGCACCGGCTTAAATATCAACATTACCACCAATGGAAGTTTAATTGAACGTAAAAAGGATATTCTTTCAAATCATTCCATACGTCAGATCAACATTTCACTTCATGATGCAGAGGAAAACATCGATTCAACTCTATGGGAAAATTACTTTCAGCAAGTTCTTGGTTTTGCCACTAATATATCTCCAAAAACCTATGTAAGCTTGCGATTATGGAATACTTCAAATGCATCCAGTGATGAGTTTAACCGTCTTTGCATTCTGAAACTTTCAAAACAATTCAATCTTTCAACGGATATTTTATTAAGTAAGAACACCAATGGAAATGGGCTTAAACTGGCAGAGCATATATTTCTTCAACGCGCCCCACGTTTTGAATGGCCTGATGAAACTCAAACAGGAGCCCAAATATTAAAAACCTGCTATGCATTACGCGACCATATTGCTATTTTATCCAATGGACAAGTTGTTCCTTGTTGCCTTGATGCAAATGCCAATATGAAACTAGGGGACATCTTCACGGAAAACCTGACAGATATCCTTGAAACCAAAAGAGCTATAGATATAAAAAAAGGATTTGAACAACATAAAGTTGTTGAACCTATCTGTGCCACCTGTGGTTTTTTTAAACTTATATAAATTGTTTTTTAGTAATGAATCAAAAAATCGCTTATACACTGAATAGCAACAACAATCTTGGTTGTTTTCCTGAATGTGTAATCATTGATATCGATGACGAAAACAAACCTTCCACCAGCTTCATAAAAATCAGCCGTCACAACATACAACGATACAGAAATCTGATAGATAGCAATGATGAGTTATTAATCAATTGTTGTTTCCGATTAGAAAAGGAAGCTATCGTTTCAAAAATAACGGATAAGAGCATACATAACTGGGAAGACTTTCTAAAAAAATACTTTGATGGTAAACACAGTAATCAGGATATACAATTTATCAGAGATTATATATCGGACTACATAAATCAATATTTAAACCAGTTTTTCGAAAACCTTGGGGATAAAAAAATATATCTTCCTATTGGAAATTTTCCGTTCATGTGGAAACAACTCTATCTACAACTGGAGATGCCGGAAGTATTCTATTGTTTCGAAAAAAAAGAGGATGGACTCTTCTTTTCCTTAGATTTGAGTTGTGATAATAAAAGCTTTGAATTAAAAAATGCAGTTCTAGTTTCTCGTAAAAGAGCAAGAATTTTACTTGAAAATAAAATATATGAATTTGATAGTGAAGTTAATGGTTCAAAATTAATTCCATTTCTTAGTAAGAACTTTGTTCATATTCCTCCCCAGCATATTGAGGATTACCTCCAGAAAATTGTTATCCCCTTAATTTCAACAAATAGGGTTATTACAGAAGGATTTGACATTCTCACTATAAATGAACCTCCTAAAGCTGTCTTTCGAGTTAAAGAGATTCGAAAATCTCAACAGTTTTCTTTATTTGAAAATGATCAGCAATCAGATACTGATATAACCGATTTAATCTTTGAATTAATTTTCGAGTATCAGGATTTTTTATTCTATTCAGGCAAAAAAGGACCGTTAAATCGTCTGGATATGAAAGAGGATTCAATCTTAATTACGCATGTTGAACGGGACGACAAATTAGAAATTCAATATATTGAGGATTTTAATAAAATTGGTATTGTTCTGGATGGAAAAGCAAAAAAGATGCCCTATCTCGACGGAGTGGATTGGTTGAACGAACATTACAAAGAGATTGAAATGCTAAACGTAGAAATTCGTTTCGATCGAAAGAATGACAACACAAAACGTATTTTTGTTGGTGATCGGACAATATCAATTCAAATTGAAGAAAATCGCGATTGGTTTGATATAAAAGGCAAGGTGAGATTTGGTGAGTTTGAAGTACCATTTTTGCAAGTTTTAAATTATATCAAACAAAACAAGTCTCAGATTTTGCTCCCTAATGGAGAATATGCTCAAATTCCACCAGCATGGTTTGAAGAATTCCAGTCACTTGTTGAATTCTGCAAATTTGAAGATGGGAAGGCTGTCATTGCAAAGCAATTCTGTGTTCTTACCAATGAACTTCATCAAACAGGTAAAGTAAAATTTGAAGTAAAAGAAAACATGCGAAGATTAATTGAGAATCGGCTGGATTCAAATTTCAATCTTCCTGAAAACTTTCAAGGTCAACTCAGACATTATCAAACCGAAGGTTATAATTGGTTACGTTTGCTTGATGAATTGGGACTTGGTGGCTGTTTAGCCGATGATATGGGGTTGGGAAAAACAATTCAAACGTTGTGTTTGCTTCAGTGGATGAAAGAAAATGATCGTGGAACTTCTTTATTGGTAGTTCCAACGAGTCTGGTATATAACTGGCAGCAGGAAGCTGATACTTTTTGTCCGGAATTAAAGGTTTATATTCACACAGGAATTGATCGGGTAAAAGATGTAGAAAGTTTAGGACGACCTGACTTACTTATTACCAGTTATGCAATATTACGAAGAGATAAGGAGCTTTTCTTCCAACAACAGTTTAATTATATCATTTTAGATGAAGCTCAAGCCATTAAAAACTCTAAATCCGATATTGCTCAAGTTTGTTTGGAGGTGCATGCAAATAGATTTTTGACTCTTACCGGTACACCCATAGAAAATTCAATTACCGATTTGTGGTCACAAATGCACTTTATAAACCGGAATATGTTGGGATCAATTAATCATTTTACCAGAGTATGTAAACAGCCTGAAAAATTAGAAATGTATCGTAAATTGATAAAACCATTTCTTCTTCGAAGGAACAAAAGTGCAGTATTGAAAGAATTACCCGAGAAAACGATCATAGTACAAAAGTGTTATATGAATGAATCGCAACTGGAATTTTATCGTCAGACACGTAACAATTATCGTGATCGATTTCTTGAAGAAATGGATAAAAAGGAAAAGATAAGCTCAATTCTTTTACTTGAAGGCTTACTTCGATTGCGACAAACAGCAAATCATCCTGTATTAGTTGATAATGAGTTTGCACATTCATCAGGAAAATTTGAAGCTGTCACCCAGTTATTGGAAGATGTCATCCAACTAGGTGACAAAGTATTGATATTTAGTTCGTTTGTAGAGCACCTTAGATTATATAAAACTTACCTGGACGAAAGGCAAATACGTTATTGTTATTTAGATGGAAGTACAAAAGACCGTCAGGTAGAAGTTGAAAAGTTTCAACATAATGATGATTATCAAGTTTTCCTACTTTCGTTAAAAGCAGGTGGAGTAGGATTAAATCTAACAAAGGCAAGTTATGTTTTCCTTCTCGACCCGTGGTGGAATCCTGCAGCCGAAGCTCAGGCATTCGATCGGGCACACCGAATAGGTCAGCAGAATAAGGTATTTGTTTATAAGTTTATCACCCAAAATACCATTGAAGAAAAAATACTCAAATTGCAGGATGAGAAGAGACAACTATTCGAGACAATGATTGAATCGGAAAACAGCAACTTCAAACCACTGGAGTTGAATGAAATTATGAAATTGATTGAATAGATATTGCGTATCCTTAAATTACCATGACTCTTTCCAACTGACTTGTTGGATTTATTCTTACAATTCCAATCCGTCCAACAATTGAATATAAGTAGTAATACCTTCTGCAATTTCATCCAGTAAGACATATTCGTCTGCAGAATGGGATCGTGCAGATTCACCGGGTCCAATCTTTAGACTGGGGAAAGGCATGAGTGCCTGATCGGAAAGCGTAGGAGATCCATAAAATGTCCGTTGCAATTCAAGCCCGCGTTTTACAATTGAATGTTCAAGAGGTGTTGCAGAAGAACTCAGCCTTGTAGAGCGTGGTTGAACTTCACAATTGACTGCATTACGGATTTCTGCCAGTATTTCCTGATTTGAATACATTTCATTGCTTCGTACATCGACTACAAAAGTGCATTTATCAGGAACAACATTGTGTTGGGTACCGGCATTAATTTGGGTCACAGTCATTTTAACTGCACCCAATAATTTTGAATTCTTATTGAATTGATAATTACGAAACCAGTCTATTTCCTGTAATGCTTTGTAAATAGCGTTATCACCTTCATTGCGGGCAGCATGTCCAGACTTTCCATAAACAGTACAATCGAGTACCATAAGTCCTTTTTCGGCAACAGCAAGGTTCATTCCGGTAGGCTCACCCACGATAGCAAAATCTATCTTCGGTAATTCTTTTAATAAAAGAGCAATGCCATTTTCTCCTGAAATCTCTTCTTCAGACGAAGCGGAAAAAATCAAATTATAATCCTGTTGTTTCTGAGTCAGGTGAAAAAAAACATATAATAAACTAACCACACTAGCTCCGGCATCATTACTTCCTAATCCATATAACTTACCGCTTTCAATTGCAGGGGATAATGGATTACGAGACCAGCCGGCAGCAGCAGGTTTCACTGTGTCAATGTGAGAATTGAGTAAAATCGTCGGACGTGAAGAATCAAAACCAGGACTTAATATCCATAGATTATTCTCCTTGCGGGAAACAACATAGCCTTTAATCTCTATAAACCGTTCCAGAAAATCGGCGACATCTTTTTCTTCTTTACTAATAGAAGAAATCGCAATCAGTTGTTGAAGTAAGGCAATAGCATCCTCTGTTTCTTCCTGGTACATCTTAATTACTCAGTTTATTTGTTTTAAGCCATGTTTTCAATAAATCAGGCCAATTATCCACAGGAATATCACGCTTTCGCATACCAAAACCATGTCCACCCACGTCAAATTTATGAAATTCAGCCGGGATATTATGATCCTGCAATGCTTTTAATAGATGCTCACTATTGGCGATAGGAACCGTTTTATCATCTATTGCATGTACAATAAAAGTGGGAGGTGTTTTTTTTGTTATTTGCAATTCATTGGAATAGAGACTTACTAGTTCTTCGGAGGGACTCTTACCCAACAGATTTTCTCGTGATCCACCATGTGTAAGTTCTTTTTTCATTGTAACAACCGGATAAGCCAATATCATAAAATCCGGCCGTTGAACCTTTGATTTAAAATGTGTTCCCACTGTCGAAGCTAAATGACCACCTGCTGAAAAACCCATTATTCCTATTTTGTGTGCATCAACATTCCACTTTTTTGCACCTTTTCGAATAATCTTCAAGGCATTCTGAGCATCTAATAATGGAATTTGATCATGACCGTTTGGCATCCTGTAATA
>CAIYOZ010000391.1 GCA_903927945.1 uncultured Bacteroidales bacterium
CGAATTTGCAAATGAAGTTTCGCCAACGATATTAAACTTTGGATATTCATCTGTAATAGCCTTAGCCCAAAGTGTCATGGCATCCCGGTCATTGTATTGATAGGTGTCCATTCTGATACCATCCAGGTTTGACGATTCAATCCACCAAATTGAGTTTTGAATATAATAAGTCCAGAAATAAGGATTTTTCTGATTCATATCGGGCATTGAAGTATCAAACCACCCATCTATAAACAGTTTTTTATCAATCTCAGAAGCATGAGTGTCTTTTATTGTAGCCGCTTTATGGTTTGTGTAAGTACTTGCAGGCCACTGATGAATCCAGTCTTCAAAAGGTAAATCGGCCATCCACCAACTCCATATTCCACAATGGTTAGAAACCATATCCATAATCACTTTCAAGCCTTTTTGATGCGATGCTTCTACGAAATTGGAATACTCTGCATTGCTGCCAAAGCGGGGATCAATTTTGTAATAATCACTGATAGCATAACCATGATAGGTGTATTTATTGTAGTTATTTTCCTGAACAGGCGTACACCAAATGGCCGTTGCACCCAGTTCTTTGATATAATCTAAATGATCGACAATTCCTTTAATATCGCCGCCATGCCGTCCATAATCAATACTTCGATTCATTTTTTCTGGTTGGGAATCAACATTGTCGTTTTTTGTATCGCCATTGGCAAAGCGGTCGGGCATAAGCAGGTAAATCACATCGGAACTTGTAAAACCCTGTCGGTCGGAAGAACCGTTACGCCGTTTTTTTAATTCATAAGGAATGGTGATGTTGGATTTGTCAGGTTGTTTCAATATGATTTGAAACGTTCCGACTTTGGCTATTTTAGAATCAATTTCGAGTGTAACGAAAAGATAATTCGGACTACAAGCACGGTTTGTTTTCAGAACTTTTATTCCCGGATAATTGATTTCAGGCAAGCGGTTGCAGATTTCAGTTCCATGAATAAGCAACTGAAGTTGTGGATTTTTCATTCCAACCCACCAAAATGCGGGCTCTATGCGCTCAATTTGAGCAGAAACATGAAATGAAATGGCACAAAATAAAATGAAGATTGATTTTTTAAGCATGCAGATTATGATTTTGAAGGTTTTCTATTTACAAAAGTAGTAATTGAATCTTCAAAAATATTGGTATACAGAAATGTTTATTGCTGAATTTAGTGCAAACGATTGCAATTTTAAAAAAGTATCTGGAAGGAAATTAAATGGCAGAGTTGAATTTCTTCATACAAGGCATTTCTGAAAGTGTAATTTCGGGAACAGAAGCCAGAATTGGAAGCAGAATTTGTCTGTTTTCAGGCATTGAATCCAGTTTGGTAATTTCGACTTTGGCAATGCCGAAACGAACGATATCCAGTTCTTTTGCAGCACAATATGCCAGATCAATAGTTAATCTGCGATTAAATGGTCCACGATCTGTAACTTTAACGATTACTTCACGATCATTTTTGGGATTTCTCACTTTAAGAATCGTGCCAAAAGGGTAGGTTTTGTGTGCGCAAGTAAGGCTATCGGTGTGATATCTTCCACCATCGGAAGTATGACGACCGTGTA
>CAIYOZ010000392.1 GCA_903927945.1 uncultured Bacteroidales bacterium
AACCAATCAACATAATCAACACAATCAATTAACTAATCAAATCAACCAAATCAACTTAGTCAACTCAATCAACCAATTAACTAATCAACATAATTAACCAATTAACCAAATCAACTTAGTCAACTCAATCAACCAATTAACTAATCAACATAATTAACCAATTAACCAATCAACCATGATAACTACAACCTATAAATACACCAATCAACTCGTAAACGAGAGCAGTCCGTACCTGTTGCAACATGCCCACAATCCTGTGAATTGGTTTCCATGGGGTGAAGAAGCACTGGAGAAAGCCCTGAATGAAAACAAAAATATCATTATCAGCATTGGGTATGCCGCCTGTCACTGGTGTCACGTGATGGAACATGAGAGTTTTGAGGATGAAGAAGTAGCCAACTATATGAACGAACATTTTGTGTGTATCAAGGTCGACCGCGAAGAACGGCCTGACATTGATAAGGTGTATCTGACTGCAGTACAACTATTGACCGATAAAGGCGGTTGGCCATTAAACTGCATAGCCTTGCCCGATGGCCGTCCGATTTATGGAGGAACCTATTTCCCTACAGAAAGATGGATGGATATGCTCCAGCAGGTATCCGGGTTTATTAAGGACCATCCTGAGAAAGCCGAAGAGCAGGCTAAGTTCCTTACCGAAGGTGTGCAATCCAATGAAATGATTTACAAGACCACGGAGTCTTCTGTGTATGTGCTCAATGACTTAAATGATATTTTTTATAACTGGAAAAGCAATATTGATTTCGTTCATGGTGGCTATGGGAATGCACCCAAGTTCCCCATGCCGGTTAGCCTGCAATTTTTGCTTCATTTTAATTATCTCACCCACCAGAAAGATGCCTTGAATGCTGTCATCCTCACCTTGAATAAATTGGCTAATGGTGGTATTTACGACCAGATCGGGGGTGGATTCTCACGCTATTCAACCGATGAATACTGGAAAGTACCTCATTTCGAAAAAATGCTTTACGATAATGCACAGTTGGTCACGCTGTACGTTGCAGCCTGGCAAAAGACCAAGGATCCCAATTATAAAACCATTGTTTTTGAAACGCTTGATTTCATTAAACGCGAATTAACTTCCCCCGATGGTGGCTTTTATTCCTCCCTGGATGCTGATAGTGAGGACGAAGAGGGTAAGTACTATGTGTGGACGTATGACGAATTGAAAGCAGTTTTGGGAGATAAAGCTGCGTTGATTTGTGATTATTATAATGCGACCCAAAAAGGAAATTGGGAAGATTCCAGGAACATTCTGTATAAATCGGATAGTCTCCAAAAACTAACGATTGCCTATAAATTATCGGATATTGAACTTAAAAAAAAGGTATCAGATGCTAAAAAGCTGTTGCTTCAACAAAGATCGTCTCGTGTTCACCCGGCATTGGATAAGAAGATACTCACCGCCTGGAATGCCTTGATGTTGAAGGCCTATAGCGATGCTTACCGTGCTTTCGACCGGAAAGATTACCTGGAGTCTGCCTTGAAGAATGCTGAGTTTATTCTCACGAACATGAAAACTGAGGATCAGGGTCTGTTTCGGAATCATAAAGACGGAACCTCTACCATTCATGGTTTTTTGGATGATTATGCCTTTACCATCAAGGGCTTCATCTCCCTTTACCAGGCTACCTTCGATGATAAATGGCTCGTTGAGGCCCAACAATTGACCGATTATGCCCTCGATCATTTTTACGACCCGACCAGCAGTATGTTCTTTTATACTTCCGATCTGGATCCAATGCTCATTGCCCGCAAAATGGAAATATCCGACAATGTGATATCTTCTTCTAACTCCGAAATGGCGATGAACTTGTTTATCCTCGGGAAGTATTTCTACAGGGACGATTATTTCCAGTTATCCCGTAAGATGCTGAACAACGTAAAAACTCATGCCATGAATGGTGATGTGTATTATGCCAACTGGGACATCCTCATGACGTGGTTCGTGGCTGAGCCATACTTTGTAGCCATTGTAGGGAAAGACTATGAAGCAAAACGCAAGGAGTTCGACACCTGGTATTTACCCCATGTTTTTCTGACAGGCGGCAAGACTGAAGGTGCTTTATCCCTGCTCGAAGGTAAATTGAAAGAAGGTCAAACCACGATCTATGTGTGTCAAAATGAATCGTGTAAGTTGCCCGTGACCGAAGTAAATGAAGCATTACACCAACTAACTGTATGAAATCAGGTAAATAAATCATATATTTGCCAAGAATTAAATGAATTATTAATCATTTCTTTTAGTTCATCTTCTACCCTTTTGTTATGACTCTATGAAGAATAAAAATCAGATCAGTTTATTAATAATCAGCATTTTAATTCTTCATGCTTGTATTGGTACTTCGGCACCTGTCAGCATTACCGGTCATGAACCTGTCCAGTACGGTACACCATTTTCGCATGTGCCGGCTACCGAAGATATTGTCATGTACGAAATTAACCCGGGTGCCTTCAGCCAGACAGGTAATTTTACGGGAATTACTGCCCGGCTCGACTCCATCAAATCATTGGGAATTAATACCATCTGGGTCATGCCGATCTTTCCCATTGGAGTCCTTAAATCCATTGGATCCCCCTACTGTGTGAGGAATTACACGCAAATAAACTCCAATTACGGTACATTAGATGATTTCCGGAATCTGGTGACTGAGGCCCATACCCGGAATATCGCGGTGATCATCGATTGGGTGGCCAATCACACCTCGTGGGATAATCCATGGATGGATAATAAATCCTGGTACACCCAGGATGCCGGTGGGAATATCATCAGCCCTGCCGGAACCAACTGGACGGATGTGGCCGATTTAAATTATAATAATTCAGATATGCGTGATGCTATGATCAAGGCTATGAAGTACTGGACGCTTACTGCCAATATCGATGGCTTCCGTTGTGATGCGGCTGACTATATCCCTTACGATTTCTGGAAACAAGCCCTTGATACCTTGCAGCACATGAAAGGCCGGAATTTTATCCTGCTCGCTGAGGGGTCGCGGTCCGATCATTTTACGGCCGGTTTCCAGATGAACTATGCCTGGGATTTCCTGGCAACACTTAAGAATGTATTTATAACCGGCAACCCGGCTACTCAAATATTTACAACAAATACCGCTGAATATGTGGCCGTTACTGCCAACAAACGAAAGTTACGCTTTACCACCAATCATGACGAATCGAATACTGCCACCCCCATGCAATTGTTCAATGGGAAGCAGGGAGCTATGGCTGCTTCGGTGCTGACCATTTGCTTGCAGGGAACTCCCCTGCTCTATTGCGGGCAGGAAGTGGGTGTATCCAACAAGCTGGTATATTCTTCCCAAGGCCCTGTCAACTGGAATTCCAACCTTGATATGGAGAGTACCTATCGTCATATCCTCGGATTCTATAATAATTCCAAAGCCTTACGCATCGGGACTTTACTGACTTTCCCTGACAACGACGTGATCACCTTCACTAAGAACTACCTGAATGAAAATATACTGGTCATTGTGAATTGCCGTAATAAAGCCGTTACATATTCCTTACCGGGCTTATTAGCTAACACTTACTGGACCAATGCCCTGGATAATAGTTCCATGACCCTGGGAACAACCCTTTTCCTTCAGCCCTACCAGTTTATCATTGCAAAGAAATAACAGTACCTTTTTCGTTGAAAATGTGGATAATTCCGATCCATAGCCGGGTCGTAGTGTCAATACAACTGCTTTTATATTCAGAGGGGGTTCAGAGGGGGTTCAGAGGGGGTTCAGTGAGGGTTCAGTGAGGGTTCAATGAGGTACAGCCCTCTGAACCCTTAATCAACCCTCAACCAACCCTCTTTATAACCTGATTAAATATAGGAAAAGAAGTATAAGGGTGCCCTATGAGCCTAGAATAAGAATTAATTTTGCTGTATGTAGCGTTAACAGGGGAAACTACCCGGGTAAATAATAATTTATGTAAACAGAAATCACACTTTGGCATTTCAGGTGTTTAAAAGTTGACCAAGTCGATAGTGAGATACATGTAAGTCAAAACCACGAAACAACTCAAACAACCCACGAAAATGAAAAATCAAACGCTTGAAATTAAAACGGCCCTTCAAATGCAGAAACCGGTGCACGAAGTATTTGAAGCGATCATTAACCCTGCAAAGATGTCGAACTACTTCATTTCCAATGGAAGTGGAAAAATGGAAGAAGGCAAGACGATTATATGGCAGTTCCCTGAATTTGAACTGAACTTTCCAATCCGGGTGGGAAAAATAGACCTGGATGCCTATATATCCTATTACTGGAAAATTGATGACCGGGATCTGTTGGTCGAAATCACCCTCCATCCTATCAATAACATTCAAACGATTGTGACCGTCACGGAGAAAAGCCGGGAGAATGACGAAGCGGGCATCAACTGGCTCAAGGCAAACACCGAAGGATGGGCGAACTTTCTGGCATGCCTGAAAGCTTACCTGGAATATGGAATCAACTTGCGCAAAGGAGCCTTTGATTACCTGAGAGTTGAAACCCATAAAGTTTGAAGGGCATCACTACGCACAAAAAGTATCGTTATAATTCAATTGGATGAATCCACCAACAGGGGAAACTCTCAGCCATGATTATTATTCACTGGATCAGATACTCCTGACGAGATTAAAATTTTAATATCAAAAACAAACCCTCTATAGTTTAGTGTACTTTCAAACCGTTCAGATAATTATGTTGGAACGGTTTTTAGTTATTTCCAACAAGTTATTTAAAAAGTTATTTCAATAGTTGTATGTGTTAAAGATGTTTACTACTTTTGGAGGTGATAAAAAGAAGTGCATCGCTCATGGAACGAATGACTTGGAGCAGAACGAATTATTTCAACACGATTAGCTCCGTAACTTCTGTATAATGGATATGGATTGACCTGAAAGGACTGGATTGGGATTCGAGTTCGAAAAAACAAGGTTTAACCTCTCAAAGTGTAGTGCGTAGCAGAATTGAACTGCTATTTTCGGATTGAGAAACCGATTTCCTAACCGTTAGAAGAACGCACCGTAAGAAGGCATAAATTTATAACATTTATTTTGAAATAATGGAACAATGTATATGCTTTTAAAATAGATTAACTATCCGCAAATAAATCTTATCAACGAATAGATTATTGATGATGTAACTGACGGTTCAGCGATAAACAATTAAACTAAAATAATTAATAAAGAAAATTCTTTAATGAAAATTCATTTTTTATACGGATTGCTTCTGGCGATAGTCCTGACAGCCTGTACATTTAGCGAAACGAAGAAAGATAACCAGATTGATCCGCTTATTAAGAGGCAGATCGATATACTCAATAACAAGATTTTAGACGGTTTAGTTGAAAACAAACCAGAAAAAGTGCTGGCAGTATGCAGTGTTAGGCTATTGGAAAAGAAGGGGGAAATAAACTTTCTAACCCAGGCCTTGAAGGGGACACTAAAAAAAGAACATTTCACGATATTGAATGAATTCTATCAAAAGAATGCCGGGAAAAAGCATGTGGGGATCGTACACTCCGGGAATAATGGGGATCATGATTATCAAATCCGTTATGAGTCGTTAAATGCTGAAATGTACGTGGTGGTAGGATATTTTAAAGATAGCCTGGATCGGAAGTGCTTCTCTTTCATCTATGGAAAGAATGGAAATGAATGGAAACTGAACAGCATGCAATCGGGTATTCTGAAAATTATGAATAAGGATGCTATTGACTGGTACCGGATTGCAAAATCAGAATACGAAAAGGGATACTTCATTGATGCCCTTTGCCATATGGGTATCTCATCGCAATTGTTAAAGCCTGCCAGTCACCAATGGCAATACCAAAAGGAAAAAGAAATCGAATCTTTCAATCAAAAAGTAACCAAACAAACTTATACAAAATACACTTTCCCGATGAGGGTAGACAGTGTTGAAACAAAACCAGTCATATTCAGAGTTTATTCCCAGGTAATCCCGCAAGGATATTTCCCGTTAATACTCTATACAACCAGTGTTGATTTTAAGGATATACCCAGATTGTCAAAGGAATGTAAGGAGATCCATGAAAATATCGGTAAACTGTTTAAAGGAATTGATACTAACAATCGGATCATCCTGTACAGGCCCATGAAATCTATTCCAACAGGGATAGATACAACCCGACAATATGGGTTTTTAATGAAAACAAAAAAAACGGATTAATGGTTAATCCTATTCTGAAAGCGTGAAAATTCAATCTATTCACCATAAAATGATATGAGAAGGATATTGACTACTTGTATTTTAATTTCAGGACTTATTTTCTTATCATGCAAGGATGAAAGCAGCTCAATAGCCTTACCCATGGAAGCAACTGTAATTGGACTTAATGGTGATTGCGGGGTTTATGAATTAAAAATAACCGAAGGGTTGGACAACGTAAAAGCAAAAGTTGGTCCTTCAGTCATTGACAGCTTTTATATCGCGGACAATTTACCGGACAGCCTGAAAATACCGGGAATGAATATTAAACTGGATATCAGAAAACCTCAAAATAATGAACTAAGAGCATGCACGACATTAGGTGCCGGCTTTACATGGATCTATGTGGTGAGAGCCATGAAAAAATGAAGAGTTACTGAATTGATACTTGAAGATAGCTTGACATAAACTAAAAACATTCATCATATGAAAAAACGGATATTAGGAAAAACCGGATTTGAGATATCGGAGATAAGCCTGGGCACCTGGCAGGTAGGCGGAAAATGGGGCGAACCGTTTAATCATGCCACTGCAGACCGGATTTTGAACACAGCAGTAGATCATGGTGTCAATTTCATTGATACCGCCGATGTCTATGGAAACGGGGAGAGTGAAAAAGCAGTCGGCCGTTTGATTCATTCACGTTCAGAACGATTGTATGTAGCTACCAAATGCGGTCGCAAGTTATCCCCCCATGTGGATGAGGCCTATCAACCGGAGGTGCTTCGTAAGTTTGTGGAGCATAGTTTGAAGAGTATGAACCTGGAAACCCTTGACCTGATTCAACTGCATTGTCCTCCCGGTGAAACATTCTACCGTCCGGAAGTATTTGAGCTGTTTGCCAAATTAAAACAAGAGGGAAAAGTACTCAACCTGGGGGTTAGTGTGGAGAAAGTGGAAGAAGCGTTGAAGGCCATCGAATATGATAATGTGACGACCATTCAAATCATTTTCAATATGTTCAGGCAGCGCCCTGCCAGGGATTTCTTTCAAGAAGCTGCCAAAAAGAATGTGGGTGTTATTGTTCGCGTACCTTTGGCAAGCGGACTACTGACCGGTAAGTTTTCGCCCACCACTACCTTTAATCAGCATGATCACCGGTCCTTCAACAGAAACGGGGAGGCATTTGACAAGGGGGAAACCTTTGCTGGAATTGATTATTTGAAAGGGTTGGATGCCGTGGAGGAGATAAAGAAACTCTTTCCTAAAGACCCGACTTTAGCGGTGTATGCCTTGAAATGGATATTGATGTTCCCAGAAGTAAGTTGTATCATACCAGGTGCTTCCAAACCGGAACAGATACTTTCGAACCTGAGTGCATCGGAGCTGCCTGCTCTTACCATCGCACAAATGGCAGGGGTTAAACAAATATATGAAGAATATATTTTACCGGATGTGGTGAAAGAAAAATGGTGAGATTGAATGTATGACTCTGTAATGGCTTCACTTCGATCGTTTTCAATAACTTTCAGGGTGAAGCCATTTTATTGGATAAAGGTTACATCATAATTGGGTATTTTTTATTTTTCAAACAACTTTTTCAATAAATCAGGACGGTTTAAGAGTTGCAAGTCACGGATAATCTGACTTTTGAATTCGCCTTTGTACCAGAAGAAGAATTTACGTTGTTCCAGCTTTTCGTCTTTGCTTCTGGCAGTGAAGACCGGTTCAAGGGTATAAGGATGGAAGCCTGAGTAATAAATCTCAGTAGCCAGGGTCATGGGGGTTGGTGTAAAGTCCTGCACCTGTTCAAGCCTGAAGTCTAGTTTCTTGGTAAGTGCTGCCAGCTCTGCCATGTCTTCATTTGAACTTCCCGGGTGACTTGAAATAAAATAGGGTATCAGTTGTTGGTTAAGGCCAGCTTCCCTGTTTATACGATCGAACTGAGCCTTGAATTGACCAAAATAGGCAAACGAAGGTTTCCTCATCAGATTCAATACTTTATCGGATGTGTGTTCGGGTGCTATCTTTAGTCTTCCGGAAACGTGATGTACTATCAACTCACGCGTATATTCGTTATGGCTTTTATTTACCTCCTTATCCTTGGTATCACTCAATAACATATCATACCTGACCCCGCTTCCAATAAATGATTTCTTTATTCCCGGAATTTTATCGACTGAACGGTATATGTCCAACAATGGTGTATGATCAGTATTCAGATTGAAACAAACGGTTGGAAAAATGCAGGAAGGTTTGTTGCATTTACGGCAGATTTCCATGTTATTTCCTTGCATGGCATACATATTTGCCGATGGGCCGCCTAAATCGCTTAAATAGCCCTTAAAATCGCTCATAGAGGTAATCTTTTTTACCTCCTGCAGGATGGATTCTTTCGAGCGTGAAACAATGTGTTTTCCCTGATGGGCTGAAATAGTACAAAAGGCACACCCTCCGAAACACCCTCTATGCAGGTTCACCGAAAATTTGATCATTTCATATGCAGGAATAGTTTTGTCCCTGTATTTTGGATGAGGCAACCGGGTATACGGTAAATCAAAGGAAGCGTCCAATTCTGCTTCACTCAGCGGATCATAGGGTGGATTGACAATCACCCAGCGATTTCCCGATTGTTGCAAGAGCCTTGCAGCATCATATTTATTCGATTCTTCTTCGATATGCCTGAAGTTTGAGGCATATTTCTTTTTATCGGTCAGGCAGACTTCATGCGATACAAGCGAAATATCTTTCCAGGTTGGGTGTGGTGGAACTTCCTTCGCTAAATACGATGTTTGGGGAATATCTCTCAGTTCTTTAAAAGTAGTACCTGTTTGAAGTTGTCGTACCAATTCCAACAAAGGCTTCTCCCCCATGCCGTAAATCAATAAATCGGCTTTTGAATCCACCAAAATAGAAGGCATCAATTTATCCGACCAATAATCGTAATGGGTGAAACGGCGTAATGAGGCCTCAATGCCACCAATAACAATGGGTACTTCCGGATAAAGCTTCCTGACAATATTTGAATAAGTGATGGTGGCATAATCTGGACGCATACCAGCCTTGCCATCCGGGGTATAGGCATCGTCGGATCGTAAGCGTTTGTTGGCGGTGTAATGATTCACCATAGAGTCCATATTCCCTGCCGAAATGGCAAAAAACAACCTTGGACGACCCATCTTCCTGAAGTCACGCAAATCATCCCGCCAGTTAGGTTGAGGAACTATGGCAACCCGCAGTCCCTGAGCTTCCAATATCCGCCCAATGACTGCCGAACCAAAAGATGGGTGATCGATATAGGCATCACCACTGAACAATACAACGTCCACTTCGTCCCAACCACGCAGTTCGAGTTCTTTTTTGGTGGTAGGAAGATAATCGGTGAGTTGAATGGCCATAGGGTTGATTAGTTAATTGGTTGATTAAGTTAATTGGTTGATTGGTTGAATTAACGGGTACAAAAATACGAATAAAATTAGTATCACTCACTTAATAAATCTTTTATGAAGTAATCGAAACAGAAAAAACAAGTTGAAATGGATAAGTATACCTTTTTTTGTTTAATTTTGTCTTGGTTTTGGCAATATTATCTAAAATTCAAATAATTAATTGATAAATGAAAAGTAAAGTAGCGTTGGTTTGTTGCAGTTCGTACGAGATTGATGAAGTGAGGCAAGCAGTATCAAAGGGATTGGATCTGATTGGAGGAGCACGAAGCTTTGTCAAACAGGGTGAAAACATGGTGCTGAAGGTGAACCTGTTGGTGGGTGAAGTTCCCGAAAAATGTGTTACCACTCATCCCGCTGTATTTAGAGCCGTAGCTGAGCAATTTGCACGAGCAGATGCTATTTTGTCATATGGTGATTCCCCGGGATTCGGAAGTACACATTCAGCGGCAAAGAAATCGGGCATTTCCGATGTGGCTGAAGAAATGAGTATTGAACTGGCTGATTTTAAAGAAGGTCGCGAAGTTTTTTACGAACAGGGATTGCAAAACAAGAAATTCTTTATTGCCAACGGTATCCTTGATGCCGATGGAGTGATCAGTTTGCCTAAACTTAAAACCCATGCGTTGGAGAGATACACAGGGGGTATAAAAAATCAATTTGGATGTGTGGTGGGTATGCGAAAAGGGGAATTTCATGTGAAACTTCCGGATGCTACTGATTTTGCCAGAATGCTGGTTGACTTAAACAGCTTCATAAAACCAAGGTTATATATTCTAGATGGGATTGTTGCCATGGAGGGTAACGGACCACGGGGCGGTACACCACGGTCAATGAACGTACTGTTATTCTCTACTGATCCGGTAGCCCTGGATGCCACTGCAAGCCGGTTAATCAATCTGAATCCGTTGTTCGTTCCCACAACTTTAATAGGTAGTGAAAACGGTGTTGGAACCTATCTGGAAGAAGAAATAGAAATTGTGGGTGAAGAACTGAAAAGTTTAATATGCATGGATTTTAATGTGGTTCGAACACCAGTAAAAAAAATAAGAAAGAACAAGATCAATAGCTTCCTGAATAACCGGCTCATTTCAAAACCAGTTATACTTGCCGAAAAATGTACTCAATGTGGTACCTGTGTGCACAGTTGTCCTGTGGAAGGGAAAGCTGTTAACTGGTTTGAGGGAGATCGTACAAAATTTCCTGTATACAATTATTCGAAATGCATACATTGCTATTGTTGTCAGGAAATGTGCCCTGAAGGTGCCATCGTATTAAAGGATCCGATCATCATTAAGGTGGGTAAGATTTTTTGAGAGGTTTCTTTGTTTTTAAGTATAAAAAAAGTAATTATTTAAACAAAAGGTCATAACAAAACATCTTATAAACGTTTTTAAACAGCAATTTTTGCGTAATTTTGCGGCTAAATTATTAAATCTATAACATTATGAACATTACCGACCGTTTTTTAAAGTATGTCAGCTTTACGACTACTTCAGATGAAAACACCAATATGACCCCCAGCACCCCGGGGCAAATGGTTTTTGCGAAATATCTGGTTGAAGAACTTATATCAATTGGATTAAAGGATGTCAATTTAGATAAAAACGGCTATGTGATGGCCACTTTGCCGGCAAACACGGATAAGGAAATACCAACGATTGGTTTTATATCCCATATGGATACCAGTCCTGATATGAGCGGGAAGAATGTCAAACCAAGGGTCGTGTATAATTATGATGGTGAAAATATCACCCTCAACGACGAAAAGGGAATCATTTTTGAAACCAGTAAGTTCCCTGAAATCCTTCAATATAAAGGGCAGGATATTATTGTCACCGATGGTACTACCCTTCTTGGAGCCGACGATAAAGCTGGATTGGCAGAAATTGTAACTGCTATGGAGTTTCTGATCGGGCATCCTGAAATTAAACACGGTAAAATTCGAGTAGGATTTACTCCCGATGAAGAAATTGGTCAGGGAGCCGATCATTTTAATGTCAATCTGTTTGGGGCTGAATGGGCATATACCATCGATGGTGGCGAAATAGGCGAATTAGAGTACGAAAACTTTAATGCAGCAGGGGCCAAAGTTCATTTCAAGGGAATCAATGTTCATCCCGGTTATGCTTACCACAAAATGCTCAACTCCATGCGTATAGCCCAACAGTTTGTCGGTATGCTGCCACGTCATGAAACTCCTGAACATACGGAAGGTTATGAAGGTTTCTTTCACTTGACCAGCATGGAAGGAACTGTTGAAAACACTACCCTGAGCTATATTATCCGTGATCATGACCGTGACCGTTTTGTTCGCCGCAAGAAGGAATTTGAACATCTGGTTCATAAAATCAATGCTGAATTTGGCGATAATACGGCCACATTGGATATGAAAGATCAATATTATAACATGCGTGAAAAAATAGAACCGGTCATGCATATCATTGATCAGGCATTTGAAGCCATGAAGCAGGTGGGAGTCACACCAAATGTAAAACCAATACGGGGAGGAACCGATGGAGCACGCCTTTCATTTGATGGACTACCTTGTCCTAACATCTTTGCAGGCGGGCATAACTTTCATGGCCGATTTGAATATGTACCGGTTCAATCCATGGAAAAAGCGATGCAGGTCATTGTCAAAATAATAGAGAATTTAGCAAAGAAATAAAATAATAAATTATCCCATTTAAATGAAAACAACTCCATTTACCATCAAACACATTGAACTTGGTGCCAAAATGCATGAATTTGCTGGTTATAACATGCCCATTGAATATAGTGGAATTACAGATGAACATATGACTGTTCGTACTGGAGTCGGCGTATTTGATGTATCGCACATGGGTGAATTCTGGGTCAAGGGGCCTAAAGCACTCGCGTTGCTTCAAAAAATAACTTCCAATGATGTTTCGGTGCTTCCTATCGGGAAAGTCCAGTATTCATGTTTCCCGAATGGTAAAGGTGGAATTGTAGATGATTTATTGGTTTATCACTTTGAACCAAACAAGTATCTGTTGGTTGTCAATGCCTCCAATATTGAAAAAGACTGGAATTGGTGTGTGAGTAATAATACTGAAGGTGCTGAGCTTGAGAATGCTTCTGATTGGATGGCTCAATTGGCTGTTCAGGGACCTAAAGCAACTGAAATGTTGCAAAAACTAACGTCCGTGAATCTTTCCGAAATTCCTTATTATACATTCAAAGTGGGTACTTTTGCCGGAGTGAGTGATGTTATTATTTCCAACACAGGATATACCGGTGCCGGAGGATTTGAACTCTATTTTTATCCTGAGAATGCAAAGAAAATATGGAATGCTTTATTTGATGCAGGTATTGACTATGATATTAAACCTATTGGGCTTGGAGCAAGAGATACACTAAGACTTGAAAAAGGTTTTTGTTTATATGGAAATGATATTGATGATACCACCTCTCCTATTGAAGCAGGATTAGGCTGGATCACCAAATTTGCTGAAGGGAAGAATTTCATTGATCGCCCGCTACTGGAAAAACAAAAGACTTCAGGAGTATGCCGTAAACTTGTTCGGTTTGAATTGAAGTCACGTGGAATTCCACGTCATGAGTATGAAATTGTGAATGATAGAAATGAACCGATTGGCCATGTCACGTCCGGAACCATGTTACCTGACAGTAAGAAGGGGATTGGAATGGGTTACGTTCAAACGGCTTACAGTAAACCGGGTTCAATTATCTATATCAAGATCAGGGCGAATAATATAGAAGCTGAAGTTGTAAAATAAACGTTGTATCAATTTTACAGATTCGTTATCTTCAATTTTAAATAACTAAAAAAGGTCTTACCGCTTATCCGATAAGACCTTTTTTAGTTACAAGAGAATTAGAGTTCTATTTTAGTCTCTGTTTTGTTTTTGATTTCTTCCACAATGGCATCGAGTACTGCAATGGCAGTCATATTCACGATATCACGTACAGAGCTTTCAACATCTAAAATATGAACCGGTTTATTGAGTCCCATTTGAATTGGTCCTATACTTTCGGCAAGTCCCATTTCGATCATCATTTTATAAGCTGTATTCGCTGAACTTAAATTCGGGAAGATCAATGTATTCACATTGCGACCGCTGAGTTTGGAGAAAGGATATTTTTTATCACGCAGATCTTTGTTTAATGCGAAAGTTACCTGCATTTCACCATCCACTATCATTTCGGGATATTTTGTGTGTAAGGTGTCCACTACCTGATGTACACTGGCAGGGCTCCCTTGTTTGTCAGATCCGAAATTCGAATAGGATAGCATGGCCATTACCGGTTCATGTGCAAAGAACTTAACGGTATCGTGAGTCAGTTTAGCAATGTCAATCAACGCTTCAGTTGTTGGGTGACGATTGAAAAGTGTATCAGCCAGGAAGAAAGTACCTTTTTTCGTATTCATAATGTGCATAGCTGCAATGTGATTCAATCCATCACGTATTCCGATGACATCTTTGGCTGCCTGAACAGAATCGGCATATTTGGTATACACACCAGTAATGAGCGCATCCGCTTCACCGGTTTCCACCATCATCATTCCGAAATAATTGCGTTCATACATTTTCTCATAGGCTTCGTCAAAAGTCATACCTTCACGGCTTCTTTTATCTGATAGTTTCTGAGCATAGGCCACCCTGCGTTTTTCTTCCCGGTCATGACGTAAATTGATAATTTCAATTCCTGTCATATCGATATCATTTTCTAAGGCAATGCTTGCAATTTTTTCTTCATTACCCAGCAGGATAGGGAAACAGATACCCTCGGCCAATGCTGATTCAGCAGCCTTAAGCATGTTGATATGATTTGATTCCGAGAACACCACACGTTTTGGATTCTGACGTGCTGTATCGTAGAAACGGCGCAACATTTTATTATCGTTGCCCATCAAATCATTTAACTTGTCATTGTATAAACTCCAGTCTTTTATTTCGATACGGGCTACACCTGATTCCATGGCTGCACGGGCAACTGCCGGGGCAACAGTGGTCAATAAACGAGGATCTAAAGGTTTTGGAATGATATAATCGCGGCCAAAAGTAATGCGTTTCAAGTCATAGGCAGCATTTACTACATCAGGAACAGGTTGTTTTGTCAGTTCAGCGATAGCATGAACGGCTGCCACTTTCATTTCTTCATTGATCGTTTTTGCACGAACATCCAGTGCACCACGAAATATGTACGGGAATCCCAGTACATTGTTTATTTGATTTGGATAATCTGAACGGCCAGTGGCAAATACAATGTCCTTGCGTGCTTCCATGGCATCTTCGTAAGAGATCTCTGGATTTGGATTTGCTAATGCGAATACAATCGGATTTGCATTCATGGTTAGCACCATTTCCTTTGTAAGAATACCGGCAACCGATAAACCAAGGAATACATCCGATCCTTTCACTGCTTCAGCAAGTGTTGTAATGGTACGATCAGTGGCAAACGGTTTCTTGCGGGAATTCAAATCGGTACGTTGTTTATTAATAACGCCCTTTGAATCCACCATCACAATGTTTTCAAGTTTTGCACCCAGCTTCATATATAGTTTTGTACATGAATTGGCAGCAGCCCCGGCACCATTTACCACAATGATGACATCTTCGATTTTCTTTCCTACTAATTCCAATGCATTTATAAGACCCGCAGATGAAATAATGGCAGTGCCGTGTTGATCATCATGCATCAACGGTATATCTAGTTCTTCTTTCAGACGTTCTTCGATTTCAAAACATTCAGGTGCCTTGATATCTTCCAGATTAATACCACCGAATGTGGGGGCAATAGCCTTGACGACCTGAATGAATTTTTCAGGATCTGTTTCATTCACTTCAATGTCAAACACATCGATTCCGGCAAAAATCTTAAATAATAATCCTTTTCCTTCCATCACCGGTTTTCCGGCTAAGGCTCCAATATTTCCAAGTCCAAGTACTGCTGTTCCATTTGAAATAACAGCCACCAAGTTTCCTTTAGAGGTATAGTCATAAGCAGTGTTCGGATCTTTTTCTATTTCTAAACAGGGTTCTGCTACACCGGGGGAATAAGCCAGAGATAAATCACGTTGTGAACTGTAAGGTTTAGTGGGGACAACTTCGATTTTGCCTGGTTTTCCCTGAGAGTGGTAGAGAAGAGCTTCTTCTTTTGTTATTTTTGCCATGATCAATAAATGTGAATAAAATGTATGTTAATTTAGAGAGGTTTTATAAATTTGTCGCAAAATTACATAAAACAATATCAATATGAAATTATTTTGCGTTAAAATCTTACTTAAAGATTATATTTCAAAATGATGGTCATCATACTTTGCTGTAAAGTTATGACCCCAAAAGAATCCTAATTTTTTCA